>JALYOB010000612.1 GCA_030857085.1 Acidobacteriota bacterium
CCCCCCCCGCCGGAGGCCCCCCGGTCGTCCCCCGCTCAATGCACCCGCATCGTGCCGACGATGCTCTCGTTTCCCTTCTGCCCCATCCCCGAACTCGTCTCGCTGAACTCGTGACGATGAGCCACGAGGCGGTCGCCCGAACGAGAGAGATGCCAGCTCTCCTTGCGCCGCGCCTCGCCGTGAAAAATGAGGAACGAAAACTTCCCGGCCGCGATGTGCTCCGCGGCGAGCGGCACCATGTCACTGCCGAGCCAGAGCGTGAGGCGGTTCTCCGTCACCGTCAGCTTGCCCGGCCCCTGCTGCGGCTTGTCCGCGAGCCGAAGCACGAGCGCGCGTGCGGGCTTCCCCTGCCACGTATTCGGCAGATCCGAGACCAGCTTCGCCCCTTCCAGCATGCGCAGAAAGCGAGGGGCGACGTCGAGGAGCTCGGACGTCGAGCCGACGTCGATTTCCTTCGACGCAGTGAGCATCGGCGTAACCGCCTTCGCCGACTTTGCGTCTGCGTTTTCCTCGCGTGCGATCTGCTCGAGGAGCGACTTCGGGAAGACCATGTGGAAGCCGTCGGTGTCGCCGATGACCTCCACCGTCACCTTCCCGGTGAACGCATCGTTGTTGAACTTTCCCTCGTTCGCGACGGCGCGCTGCAGTTCATACGTCGCGCGGATCGCATCGCGTCCGGTGAGACGCGCGAGCGCCGCACGCACGTCCGCGAGCGGATCGGCCGAGAGAGGAAGAGCGAAGAGAAAGAGAAGAGCAACGCGTGCGAGCGGGTTGGGCATGCGTGGGTAGAACGGCCCACGCATGCGAAAGGTTTCCCGTCAGACGCCGAATTGCCGCAGATGGTGATCCGCGTGCCGGTAGACCAGCACGCCCCATCCGCGACGGCTGAGATTGCCGAACGCCGGATGCTCCGGCCAGTCTTTGTGATCCGCGCGCGAGCTCACCTCGCGCACGAGCCGCTGCAGTTCCGCGCGATTCTCGTCCACGCTGCGCGGGTCCGAAGGCATCAGCTCCGGCACCGTCGGCGCACCTTTCGGGAACGGCAGCAGATAGACGATCAGCTGCCGCAGAGGCGTGTAGCGGATCGGCAGCTTCTTCGACTTCGGCCGCACCTCCCCCGTCGCCATCCGCATCGACTCGACCAGATGCGCGAGCATCTGCTGCGCGTTCATCTTTCCCCATCGCGGCCGCATCGCGCCGTCGACGCTCGCGATGCGCGCCACGACTTCATCACGTGCTGCAGGATCAAAGATCGTTTTTGCCATGCATCCTCCGTTCAGCCCAACGAAACTCCTACCACACGGCCGATCCCGAACGTCAGCGCCGCCGCGACCAGCCCGAACACCACCTGCCGTGAGCCCGAAAACAACACCGCCCTGCCGGTAAAGAGCGTGATCGCTGCGCCGATGATGAACAACGCGATCGTGCTGCACAACACGCTCAGCATCACTGCGAACCGGCCGTGCGCAAAAAAGAAAGGCAGCACCGGAACGATCGCACCGGCGGCGAAGAGAAGAAACGACGCGATGGCCGCTTCCCACGGCGAGCCGCCCAACTCGTCCGGATCGATGCCGAGCTCCTCGCGCGCGAGCGTCTCCAGCGCCGTATCGGCGTTGCTCATCATGCTGGCCGCGAACGCGCGCGCCTGTGCCTCATCGAGGCCGCGGGCCTGATAGATGAGCGCGAGCTCTTCCTCTTCTTCCTGCGGCGCCGTGCGCAACTCCTCTTCTTCCGTTTCGAGCTGCTGGCGATAGAGCTCGCGCGAGCTCTGCACCGACAACCATTCGCCCAGGGCCATGGAGGCGGCGCCGGCGATGAGGCCGGCGATGCCGGTGAGGAGAATCGCCCGCTCGTTGAGCGCCGCACCGGCCACACCCATCACCAGACTGAGATTCGAGACGAGGCCGTCATTCGCGCCCAACACCGCCGCGCGTAACGCGTTGCCGCCGCCGGTGCGATGACGCCCTTCCATCCGGGCGACGTCATTGCCCGCGAAGCCGCCGCGCATCGACGTCATCATCTGAATTACGCGCGAGTGCGAGCGTTCGTCGCCGTGAAAATCGCGCGCATCGGGCTGCGACGCGTACTTGTTCGTGTCGACCTGTTCGAGCGTCTGCACGCTGGGCAGCACGACGCTCGTGCCGAAGCGGCGGGCGAGCCAGCCGAGCGTGCGCGTGCGCCACGACGGCCTGAACTCGGGCAACTGCTCGCCCGCTTCCTCGAGGCGCTTGCGCCAGCGATCCGCGTGACGATGCTCGACGTTCGCGAGACGGCGATAGACCTCCGCGAGGCGCGCGTCTTTCTCCGCGGTCGCGAGCGCGTCGTACAGCGCGGCGCCGTTCAGTTCGTCGACCAGATTTCCGACGAGGCGGCTCCGCTCACGCCTGCTCAGTCCCACGTCCAAAGCATACTATCTGCGCTGCATGCAGAACCGCTGGAGCACCACACCGGAAGGCGAGCTCGAACAGCTCGTCCATCAATCGCGCCTCGTCGGAATGGAAGAGGATCTCGTCCTCTGGGGCGGCGGCAACAACAGTCTCAAATCGCACGCCCTCGACCTCCTCGGCCGCCCGATCGAGGTCATGTACATCAAGAGCAGCGGCAGCGACATGAAGTCCATCGTGCCGAAGCAGTTTCCCGCCGTGCGCCTCGACTACATCGCGCCGCTGCGCACGCGCGACGAAGAGATGAGCGATCAGGAGATGGTCGACTATCTCGCCAAATGCCTCATCGATCCGGCGAGCGCACGGCCGTCGATCGAGACGCTGCTGCATGCGTTTCTCCCCGCACGCGCGGTGCTGCACACGCACGCCGACGCGATCCTGGCGCTCACCAACACGCGCGGCCGCGAAGAGACGGTGCGCAAATGCTTCGGCGACGACGTGATTCTCGTGCCGTATCGCCGGCCCGGCTTTCGTCTCAGCCGCGACGTGGCCGACGCCTTCGACGCACAACCGAACGCGCAAGGCCTCGTGCTGATGAACCACGGCTTGATTACCTGGGGCGACACGATCGAAGAGGCGTACGCAAAACACATCGAGCTCGTGACCAAAGCCGAGTCGTCTGGAG
>JALYOB010000613.1 GCA_030857085.1 Acidobacteriota bacterium
GGCTTGGCCTGCCAGACGGGTCCGGGCCCGTGGGCCCGGCCGCCGGAGGCCCCCCGTCGGTCTCTCAGAGAACCCGCGCGAGGCTCGCGAACCACACTGCCGCCGCCGCGTACGGCGCCCATCGCGGCAGGATGCGCGCTCGCGCGGTGAGCCAGAACAGGCTCACGAGCAGCGACAGCAGAAAACCCTGCGTGACGACGAACAGCGGAATGCGATCGCGCGTGATGCGTGCGCGGCCCATGTCTTTCCAGATGATGTTCGGATCGTCGTGCATCAGCTTCGGCATCGACTCGTTGTCCAGCCGTTGATAGCTGCGCTTGACCGCTTCATTCGGATGTTCGTGCATCGCCTGGCCGGTGCGCATGAACGCCAGCACCGGATTGCGGAAGAGCGTGTCGGACATCGCGAGCGTCGCGCTCATCACCAGCATCGCTATGAACAGCGCTCGCCATGTACGTGAGCTCCACAAGCGGTCGACGCAGTAGCAATAGCCGAAGCCGACGCTCAGGACGACCGGCAACGCGCGCCGCGGGTTGAGCTCCCAGTCCCAGCCCGCGGCGGCCATCTGCTCGAGGAAGAGAAAGAGCGGAAGAAGCAGAACGAGGAGATGGCGCTTCTCGGAGGTGATGCGCGGACGGAGCCAGATGAGGAGGCCGGCGGTGAGAAAGAGGAGCGGCCAGTAAACCATCGCGATCATCTGATGAAACGCGACGTGCACGCCGACGTGCGATGCGGCGAAGGGGAGGAGGATGTTCGCGAGCGGATCGCGCGCAAAGCCGAGCCATGCATTCACCACCGGCTCGACGAAGGCGGTGCGCAGGTGCTTCGTCATCGCGCCATGACTGAGCCAGCGGAGGTATTGCGTCCAGAGAACATTCGGCAGCGCGGCCGCGAAGACATAGATCACGGAATCGCGCGCGCGTGCAAAGCGATGCACGAAGAGGAACCACGCGACGAGGGCGCCCAGGAAAACGAACGGGTCATAGTTGAGGGTGAGGAGGGCGGTGGCCAGGCCGGCAATCCAGGGATTGCGCGCGTCGCGATCTCGAGCGCGAAGACGCTCATGATGACGAGGAAACTCACTGCCGGTCCGACGATGTACTGCAGCGGCTGGCCGAGGTATTCGACATACAGCGGCAGTGAATAGAGGGTGAGCAGTGCGACGAGAGTCGCGCTGCGCCGCAATGCATAACGATCGGCGAGCGTGACCGCCGCCAGCGCGACCAGTGCGGCATAAAGAAAGTTCACGATCAGGCTCGCGAGCAGATACGAGCCAGTGATGCCGACGAGCATCGCCACCGAAAACGTGTGCAGCGGAAGCTTGAGGTTCTGCGCCTGATTCCAGTCCAGCGGACCGGCTTCGTAGAGGAAGAAGGTGAAGTTGTAGACGATGCGCGAGTCTGGATTGACGACCATGCCGAGGAGCCGCGAACCCTCCTGCCCGAAAATCGCCCATCCATACGAGTACGGCGACTTTGCGCCGAGGTGCGTCAGCATGAGGACGAGAATCCACGCCCATACGGCACCGACGACTGCGGATTTTGGGAGGCGTTTGGGCATGTGCGAAGGGGAGGGTAAAACACGCGGGTGTCGCCCGTGTGTCATCCTGACCGCGAAGACGGCGAAGGACCCCCTGCGGATGCACATGTCGCGCGCTGCATGAAGGGGATCCTTCGACCGTCCTGCGGCGCTGTCGCGCCTCCGGCGGCTCAGGATGACACGAGGGGCCCGCGTGTCATTCCGCGTCGCGAAGACCGTGACCGCACCCCGGTGTCATTCCGAGCGAAGTCGAGGAATCCCCCGCCGACCGAACATGCAGTGCGAATCCGCAGGGGATCCCTCGACTCCGCTCGGGATGACACAACCGCAGTTAAGATGCTCCCGTGAGCAATCACGACGACGACTACATCGAGACAACCGTGCAGTCGCTCCGGTCGCCGGACCTCGATGACCTGCAACTGAAACTGGTCACTGGCGACGACGGTCTCGGCAATGTCATTCAGCGGCCGCGCGTGCAGAAGCCGGGGCTCGCGTTCGCCGGCTACTATGAATACATCAAGCCGTGGCGCGTGCAGATCATCGGCGCATCCGAGACCAAATATCTGCAGAGCCTTCCGCCGCGCCTTCGCGAAAAACGCATCCGCGACGTCTCCGGCCTCGACGTCTCCTGCTTCATCGTCACCAAAGGCATCACGCCGCTCGACGAGTTCCGTATCGAGTGCGAGAAGCGTTCAGTGCCTCTGTTCTCGACGCCGGCCATGTCGTCGACGACGATTACGCGCACGACGTACTTTCTCGAAGAGAACATGGCCCCGCGCATCACCATGCATTCGGGCCTGCTCGACGTCTACGGCATCGGCGTCCTCCTCCTCGGCGACAGCGGCATCGGCAAGAGCGAGTGCGCGCTCGATCTCGTCTATCGCGGGCATCGCCTCATCGCCGACGATCTCGTCGTCATCAAGCGTCATCCCAACGATGTCCTCCTCGGATACTCGAACGATCTGCTGCGCCATCACATGGAACTGCGCGGCATCGGCATCATCGACATCAAAGACCTTTTCGGCGTCGCCTCGACGCGCGATGTGAAGCCGATCGATCTGGTGGTGAAGCTCGAAAAATGGGTCGAAGGCACCGAGTACGACCGCCTCGGCATCAGCATGGAGTCGTTCGAGCTGCTCAATGTTTCGAAGCCCTACGTGCGGCTGCCGGTCGCATCCGGCCGCAACCTCGCGCTGCTCGTCGAGATCGCGGCACGCAATCACCTCATGAAACTGCAGGGCTACGATTCCGCGCGCGAGTTCACGCGCCGCATCGACGAGAAAATCGCGCGGCAGGGTGCGGCGCTCGATGCGCTGCCGCACTCGAATCCGGAGGAGATGCGCAGCTCCGAAATGCGCAGCCTGCATTCGAGCACCCGCTTCTCACCCGATGTGATCGACAGGACCCGGAGGCAACGCTAGCTTGTCGTCGACGTTCCGTCCACCCGACTACCTCGTCGTCATCACCGGCCTCTCCGGCTCCGGCAAGTCCTCGCTGGCCTTCGACACGATCTACGCCGAGGGGCAGCGG
>JALYOB010000614.1 GCA_030857085.1 Acidobacteriota bacterium
GGCCGTGCGCGACGAGACGGCGTCGGCGACGATGGTCACGCTCATCCCGGCGCCGACGAGATCGAGCGCCGTCTGATACACGCAGACGTGCGTCTCGACGCCCGCGAGAATGACCTGCGTTCTTTCGAGCGCGCTCAGTTGCGCGGAGAACAGATCGCATCCGTGCGCGGAAAAGCACGACTTTTCGATGGGACGATAGCCGCCGCTTTCTTCGAGCGCATCGCGCAGGCTGTCGACCGTCGCCCCGAGCCCGCGCACGTATTGTTCGGTCACGATCGCCGGCACGCCGAGCAGGTGACAGCCGCGCACGAGGCGCTCGATGTTGTGCGTGACTTCCTTCGCCCGGTCGATGACCGGCATCAGCTTCTTCTGAACGTCGATCACCACCAGGACGGCTTTGTTTCGATCGAGTCTCATACGACGCGGTGCAACGGCTCCATTCCGCCGAGGAACCGAAGCACGTTCGTTGCCGCAATCCGCCCCATCGCATTCCGCGCCTCCTCGGTCGCCGATCCGATGTGAGGCACGATCACCACGTTCTGCATCGTCAGCAGGCGCGGATTCACTTCCGGCTCCCGTTCGTAAACATCGAGCGCGGCGCCGCGCAAGTGACCGCTGTCGAGTGCATCGCAGAGCGCGTTCTCCTCGACCAGTGCACCGCGCGAGGTGTTGATGAGATACGCGCCGCGCTTCATCCGCGCGAGCGTCGCGGCGTTGATCAGATGATGCGTCTCGCGCGAGAGCGGCGCATGCAGCGAGACGATGTCGCTGACTTCGAGGAGCGGCTCGAGCGGCTCGCCGCGGCGGATGCCGATCACGTTCATGCCGAACGCACGCGCGCGCGTCGCCACCGCGCTGCCGATGCGGCCCATGCCGACGATGCCGAGCGTTTTCTCCTGCAGCGATGCGCCGAGGAGCTTGAGCGGTTCCCATTCGCATCGGGAGTCGCGGCGGAGTTCTGCGTCGCCTTCGACGATGCGGCGCGTGATCGCGAGAAGGAGCGCCATCGTCAGATCGGCCGTTGCTTCCGTCAGCACGCCGGGCGTGTTCGTCACCGTCACGCGCAGCTCGCGCGCGGCGTCGACGTCGATGTTGTTGTAGCCGACGGCAAAGTTCGAGACGACGCGCAGATTCGGATTCGATTCGAGTACGCGGCGGGTGATGGGATCGGAGAGCAGCACGACCGCCGCATCGGCTTCCGCGAGCAGCGTGATCAGGTCGTCCTCGCTCCGATCGTGCTCGGTCGGATGCGCGATCACATCAAAGTGCGGCGCGAGAATCTCGGTCGTGATGGACGGAAAATCGGCGGTGAGAACGACCGTGTAGCGCATCAGAAGAAGGATGAACGCGGAAGAATGAAAGAGGAAAAAGTCATGAGCGTTCTCGCGCGAGAATCCAGCCGAGGACGAAGAGAAATCCGCCGACGCCGAGGAGCTGAACCTCGGTGCGGATTTCGCCGCGGAGGAGGCCGTACGACAGGCCGATCGGAAGAATGATCAACGCGGCGAGTTGAAGAAGGCGGCCGATCAGTGCGCTCATCCGTCAGCCCTCATCGTCATCTTCATTTCTGCGCGACGATCGTGAGCAGATCGTCCTCGAATTGCGCGCCCCGCGGACGCTCTTCGATCCGTCCGAGTTCCTCGTCGCCGCGGTAGTAGATGAACGTCGCCACCTTGTGCACCGACTTCCCTTTCAGCAGATCGGCCGGCTGCTGTTTCGCGCGATCGACCGCGATGAATTTCACCGGCAGGTCGACGCCGAACTGGCTCTTCAGATCGTCCGTCACGCGCAGAAACTTCGGCACCTCGCGCTCGCTGTCGCTGCACCAGGTGCCCATGAACACTTCCATGTGATCGCCCGCGCGCACGTACGACTTCAGCATCTCGATCACGGTGAGGTCGGGCGTGTAATCGCTGCGGCGCTGCTGGTACGACGGCACTGCAGACAGCAGTCGATCCGCCGTCACCGGTCCGATGAAGAGCGGCAGCGAGACGTTGGCGACGGAGGTGACTTCCTGCGCGGAGACGGGAGGGTGTTCGTCGATCGTGATCGTCTCCACGCGATCGCCGCGTTCCGTCTGATCGACGACGCTGGTCATGCCGTCGTAGACGCGCGCGAAGATCGTGTAGCCGCCGTCGAGGTGCGGCTGCGGCGAGTGGGTGATGAAGAACTGCGAGCCGCCCGTGTCAGGACCGGAGAGCGCCATCCCGACTGCGCCGCGCGTGTACTTTTGCAGATTGATCTCGTCGCGGATCGCGTAGCCGGGACCGCCGTTCATGTCGTTGCGCGGATCGCCGCCCTGAATGACGAAGTTCGGCACCACGCGCATGAACGAGGTGTTGTCGAAGAAGCGCTTCTGCGCGAGCTGCGCAAAGTTCCACGCGGTCAGCGGTGCATCCATCGTCAGAAGCGCGAGCTCGATCTTGCCGCGGGTCATGTGAATGGTGGCGGTGTGCTGCTGCCGCGACCACTGCACGATCTGTTCGTAATCTGCCGCGCTGCGGTTGTTCGGCAGCGGCGTGAACGTGGGACGCGCTTCGTGCAGCTTGTCCGCGATCGCATCGGCCGCGACGCGGCGCACCACCGGATCGGCATCGCTGAGCAGTGCGCGCAGAAACGCCGCACGATCGGCCGACTCGCGATCGGCGAGCGCGCCGATCGCGGAGAGACGCGCGTCGTTCATCTGCGACGTCCGTTCGCGCTGTTCTGCTTCGCGCAGCGTCGCGAGCCACGTGTCGGCGTTCTCGCTCTTGGCCTTGCCGTACTTGTCGAGCGCCACCGCGCGCACGATCACGTCTGCATCGCGCAGCGCGTTGCGCACGAGCGCGAGCTCCGGATCGACTGCGTCATCCGGAATGTTCGAGATCGCGGCCGCGCGCACGATCGGATCGGCGTGCGACGCGAACTGCGCGCGCAGCGTCGTGCCGTACGGTTTGCCCGCGCTTCCTTCGAGCATCCGCACCGCCTGCCACGGCTGCGGCGTGCCGATCTGCGCGTAGACGCCCGACTCCGGCGCGAAGTGTTTTGCGATCGCGCCGGCCGCGAGCTCGCGCTCCCACTTCGTG
>JALYOB010000170.1 GCA_030857085.1 Acidobacteriota bacterium
GAGGATGTGATTGCGCGAGAAGTCCTGCCGCAGCTTTCCTTCGGCGTCGCGCACGACACCGACTTTCGTCGCGATGATCACGTCCTGCCGCTTGCGCGACAACACGATGCCGAGGAGCGATTCGCTGCGGCCGAAACCGTAGGAGTCGGCGGTGTCGAAGAACGTGACCCCGAGCTCGCGCGCGCGCCGGATCGCGGCGAGCGACTCGTCGTCGCTGGTGCGCCCCCAGCCGATCGGCGTTCCTCCCGCCGACGTCGCGCCGCCGATGGGCCAGCCGCCGAAACCGATCTCGCTGACGGTGAGGGAAGTCTTGCCGAATTTTCTGTAATGCACGCGGAGGGAGATTCTAAGGTGGCGCGTGGCGTGTGGCGAGTTGCCAGGGCGTCTTCGCCCGGGCGACCACGCCCTCGCACGCGCCACGCGCCACACGCGACTTACAACTTCACCTGCTTCACTTCCACCATCTCCCGATAGGAACGGAGGAAACTCAGCGTCTCCGCGTTCAGCGGCGAGTCGATGGTGATGATGGCCATGGCGCGGCCGCCGCTGCCGGTGCGGGCGAGGTTGTACTCGGCGATGTTGATTTCACGGTCGCCGAGGAGCGTGCCGACCTTGCCGACGACGCCGGGGACATCGCGGTTGATGATGTAGATCAGGTGCCCTTCCGGCTTGAATTCAACACGGAAATTGTTCACAGAAACAATGCGCTGATTCTTTTCGTGAAAAACAGTTCCAGAGACGCACACTTCATCGGTGGGTGAGGAGACGCGGAACGTCAGCAGGTTCGCGTAATCCCGCGGTGTGGGATGGGTGGTCGAGCTGATGGCGATGCCGCGTGTTTGCGCCACCTGTTCGGCATTGACGAAGTTCACGCTCTCGGCGAGATGCGGTGCGAGGAGTCCTTTGAGCGAGGCAACCGAGAGGATTCGGATCAGCCGCTCTTCCACGCCCCACAGCTCGATCTCCGCACGATTCGCGGGACCGTTGATCACCTGCGCGGCAAAGTTGCCGAGCTTCTCCGCCAGGCGGATCAGCGGCGCCGCATCGGCGTCGGCGGTTCCCTCGAACGGCAGGTTCACCGCGGAGACGAAGATCGAGCCGCGCAACGCTTCGATCACCATCTCGGACGTCTGCACCGCCACGCGATCCTGCGCCTCGATCGTGTTCGCGCCGATGTGCGGCGAGAGGATCACGTTTTTTGCGTTCAGCAGCGGATGATCTTTGCCCGGCGGTTCTTCGACATACACGTCGATCGCCGCGCCCGCGAGCTTGCCGCGATTGAGCGCATCGGCGAGCGCCTGTTCGTCGTAGATGCCTCCGCGCGCGATGTTGAGGACGATCGCGCCGTCCTTCATCTTCTCGATTTCCGCCGCGCCTAACATGCCTCGAGTCTCGTCGGTGGACGGCGTGTGCACGGTGATGATGTCGGCCTGCGCGAGCAGCTGTTCGAGCGTGACTTTCGTCGCGCCGGCTTTGTCGTACGCGGAGTCGGCGATGTAGGGGTCGTACGCGATCACGCGCATGCCGAAGCCGCGCGCGCGGATGGTGACGCGCGAGCCGATGCGCCCCAGTCCGATGATGCCGAGGGTTTTCCCGTCGAGCTCCGTGCCCATGAACTTCGACCGCGTCCACTCTCCCCTTTTCACACTCGCATGCGCCTCAGGGATGTTGCGGCAGAGCGCAAGCAGCATCGCCATCGTGTGCTCGGTGGCCGACATGATGTTCGCCGTCGGCGCGTTGATCACCAGGATGCCGCGCGCGGTGCACGCGTCGACGTCGACGTTGTCGAGCCCGACGCCGGCGCGTCCGACGATGCGCAGCCGCGTTCCCGCATTCACGAGCTCCGGCGTGACCGCCGTGCCGCTGCGCGTGATGAGCGCATCCGATTCCGCAACCGCCGCCAGCAACTCCGCGCCTTTCAATCCCGCGCGGTAATCGAGCTCCACATCGTCAGCAGCGCGGAGGATGTCCAGCCCAGACTCGGCGATCGTGTCGGTTACGAGGACTTTGTACATGGCGTCGCGGATTTTAAGTGGTTGTCGGTTCTCGGTTATCGGTTGTTGGTTGGGCGGAGCACCGATCACCGACAACCGAGAACCGACAACGATTACGCCTTCGCCACTTCCCCCAACACATCCAACATCTGCTCGACCGCGTCCAAACCAATGTCCCCCATATGCCCGATCCGGAACGTCGTGTCTTTCCAGATGCCGTAGCCGCCGCCGAGGGTGTAGCCGCGTTTTTTCATCTCGGCGCGAATGCCTTCGGGGGGGAGTGAGGGTTCGAGCGTGGTCACGGCGGCGGAGGCGAATGCGGGATCGGAGGCGAGTTTCGCGAATTCGGTGGTGCGGCGGTGGACGAGCTCGCGCATCTGGCGATGGCGTTCGTAGCGCGCGTCGAGACCTTCGCCGCGGATCATGAAGTCGAGCTGCCGGGCGAGCGCGTAAAAGTGCGGAATCGATGGTGTCGACGGCACGCTGTCTTCGTTCGCCTTGTCGCGATACGCGAGAAAGTCAAAGTACGTCCCGCGGTACGGATGCTTCTGCGCACGCGCGAGCGCGGCGTTCGACGCGGCGGCGACGGTGATGCCCGGCGGCAGCGCGATGCACTTCTGCACACTCGCGAGACAGACGTCGAGATTCCACGCGTCGAATTCGACCGGAATGCCGCCTAACGACGAGACGGCGTCGACCAGCACGAGCGCATCCGGAGCTTCCTCGCGCACGACTGCCGCCAGTGCGGCGACGTCATTCGTGACGCCGGTCGAGGTCTCGTTGTGCGTGATCGTGACCGCGTCGTAGTGCGCGCGATGATGCCGCGCGAGATGATCCGCAAGCGCATCCGGATCGACTGCGTTCCCCCAGCCGGCGTCGAGGCGATCGACCTCGAGCCCGAGCGATTCGGCTATGTTGTACCAGCGCTCCGAGAACGCGCCGCACGTCGTGACGAGCACGCGCTGCTTGACGCAGTTCTCGAGCGCCGCCTGCATCACGCCCGTGCCCGAAGAGGTGACGACGAAGGTCGTCTGCTTCGTGCCGAACAGAGTCTTCAGATCGGCGTTGATGCCGCCGAAGAGCGCTTTGAATTCGGCGCTGCGGTGGCCGATCATCGGCCGCGTCATCTCCGCGAGAATCTCGGGGCGCACCCACGTGGGACCGGGAACGAAGTACTTCGCAATTTCGCTCATGGCTCGAACAGGTACGGTAGCACGGCGGTGAGCGTCGGTTCGGTGACGTAAAGGTCCGCGTTCGCCTCCACCCGCTCGCGCCGCGCCACGCCGCCGAATCCGATGAACTGCGTGACGACCGGTTTCGTTTCGAGGTCGCTCACGCCGTCGCCGATGAACGCCGACTTTCCTTTGGCGCGCGCAAGAATCGCGTGCACGACGAGCTCCTTGCCGCCCGCGCGCGTGAGGAGCGACCGGCGATCGAAGTCTTTGTAGCTGCCGTCCTCATGAAACTCGAGCGCGACCGCATGCACCGCGCGCGGCGCGATGTTGAGCTTCGCCGCAACCGGCGCGATCGCCTGCGCGATCCCCGCAGTGACGAGATGCACGTCCACCCCCGCGCGTTGCAACGTGGCGATCGTTTCCTCGGCGCCGTCGACGAACGATTCAACGTACTGCGCGCCTAACGCTTCGACGTCCGCGCGTGTCGGACGAATGATTTCCAGCCTGCGGCCATACACCTCATCGATTGCGATCTGGCCATTCATCGCCGCATCGGTGAGCCGCACGATTTCCGGATTGCCGCGCGCGAGCACGTCGATCCCTTCGATGGTGACGAGGGTGGAGTCGACGTCGAAGAAGACGAAGCGGTATCTGGGAGTCATGCGGTCTTCGCTCCGGCGTCATTCCGAGCGAAGTCGAGGAATCCCCCGCCGGTGCACGAGACCCGCGCTGTCGGAAGGGGATCCCTCGACTTCGCTCGGGATGACACGTGGGCCTTCACGCCGCCTCTCTCCGTACGATCCTGATCAGGTCCCCGAACCTCTCCAGAAAATGATCCGGCTCCGATGCCAGCAGCTGCTCGCGCGTCGATGAGCCGGTCGGGACGACCGCCACATCAAGGCCGCTGTTGCGTGCGGCGCGCACGTCGATGGGCATGTCGCCCACGAACAGCGCCTCGGCCGGCTCGCACTGCACCGACTCGAGCGTGAACGCGAGATGCTTCGCGTCCGGCTTGCGCGCGCCCGCGAGATCGGGGCCGACGATCGCGCGGAAGTAGCGCGAGAGGCCGAGGAAATCGAGGATCTTCTTCGAGAAGAACGTCGGCTTGTTCGTGCAGACCGCCATCTCCACGCCCAGCTGCGCGAGCTGATCGAGCGTCGCGTCGACGTCCGCGAGCACCTTCGACTCCTCGCAGCAGATCTCGTCGTAACGCGATTCAAACGCGTCGACGACCGTTCGTGGCACTTCGCTTCGGTCGAACGCGCGTTGCAGCAGACGCTCGACGCCATCACCGACGAAGTCGCGAATGCGCACAGAGCTCAGCTCATGCAGCCCATGCGTCCTCCGCGCATGATTCACCGCCTCGGCCAGGGCGGTGTACGAGTCGACGAGCGTCCCGTCGAGATCGAACAGCACCGCGCGATAGCGAAGCAGCGTCATGTCGCGCGTCAGATTACACGAGCAGTACCTCTCGGTTCCTCGGAGTACCTCGGAGTTCCTCGGAGGGGATGGTGCGATGCGCCGAGGTACTCCGAGGTACCCGAGGTACTCCGAGGTACCGACGTACCACGTTTCTCGTTTTGCCACCTCGCGCGAAATGCTGCGCGCCTATGCTGGTTATCCTCGCCATGCGTAAGGTCCTGACCGCGCTGTTCCTTGCCGCGTTTTCCACCGCCGTCTTTGCAGAAGAAGCGGCCAAGCCCATCACGATTGCACTCGAGCCGCTGGGCGACAGTGACGCCGGAGTCGTCGAGCGGGTGACGTTCCGCTTCGCGCATCCGGCCGAGGTTGCGCCGGGATCGCAGCTCTTTCTGCAGGGATCGTTCGTCCAGGGCGGACAGGTCATCCGCAACTTCCGCTATCCCGTTCCCGATGCGCAGACCACGGTCACGGCGATGCAGACGTTCGCGCCCGGCGAGGCGGAGGTCGAAGTGCGGCTGATCGTGCCGGTGGAAGAGGGCGCGCCTGTGCTCGTGGCCAAGACCAGCGAGAAGTTCGCGGTCGCGAAGACGAACAAGATCTACGTTGCGAGCGCGGAAGATGGGGCGGAGGCGGTGCTCGCGGAAGGGGTCGTGCCCGAGACCGTCGGCGCGGTGAAGATCCGCGCGCCGAAGCGCGACGTCGCGCCGAATCTTTTCATTGTCAACGTCGACGTCCTCCCGCCCGTCAAACGGGTGGAGTTCTGGGTCGAAGGCAAGAAAGTGATGGCGCGCAACGCTCCCCCCTACAGCGCGGAGCTCGACCTCGGCCGTCTGCCGAAGCGCGTCGAGGTGCGCGCGATCGGGTACGACGCGGCCGGCCGCTACATCGACGCGGATGCGTTCATCGTCAACGAACGCGAGACGCCGCTCGAGGTGAAGATCACCCGCACGATCACGCCGGACGGCGTGTCGCACTTCAAGCTGAGCCTCCAGAATCCGAAGGGAACGGCGGTGAAGAACGTCGTGCTCTACGCGGGCAACGAGAAGCTGCACGAGTGGACGCAGCCGCCGTACGCAATCGACATCCCGACGCGCCGCCTCGAAGGTCAGGAGTTCGTTCGCGCCTCTGCGTTCGACGACACCGGCTACGAAGCCAGCGATCTTCTCTTCCTCACCGGCGATCGCTACATCGAAGAAATCGAAGTGAACCTGGTCGAGCTGCCGGTGTCGGTCGTCGACGGCTCCGGCGCACCGGTTTCCGATCTCGTGGAGAAAAACTTCTCGATCTTCGAGAACAACAAGCCGCAGAAGATCTCGAGCTTCAACTTCGCCTCGAATCTCCCTCTCTCCATCGGCGTGCTGCTCGATCACTCCGGATCGATGGAGAAGCGGATGGAGGATGCAAAGAAGGCGGCGGGCGAGTTTTTCAAGAGCATCATCAAGAAGGACGACCGTGCGTTCATCGCCGCGTTCGCATCCGATCCGACGAAGAACGCGCCGTTCGTCTCGAGCGTCGACACGTTGCAGGCGCAGGTCGACGCGATTCCGAATGCCGGCGGCGGCACCGCGCTTTACGACGCGATCGTCACCGGCCTCTATCGCTTCCGCAACGTGCAGGGGCGCAAGGCGCTCATCGTCATCACCGACGGCGACGACACGACCTCCCGTCTTTCGTACGACGACATGCTCGCGTATGCACGCGCGTCGCGGGTGCCGCTCTACTTCATCGGCATCGGCTTCATGGGGCCGGGCGGGCTGGGCGGCGGCGGAAAGATGAAGGGGCTCGCAGCGGAAACGGGCGGCGTGGCGTATCTCATTCGCAACGTGGGCGAGCTGCCGGAGACGTACAAGCGTCTCGAAAGGGATCTCCGCTCGCAGTATCTTCTGAGCTATCACACCGAGAGCTCCAAGAAAGACCAGGCGTATCGAACCGTCGAAGTGAAGGTGGACCGGCCCGATGCAAAAGTTCGTACGATTCGCGGCTTCATTCCTTAGTCTCATTGCACTGCCGTTGTTCGCGGCCGAGCTGCGCATCGGCGATCACGCGCCTGCGTTCGCGCTCGTGAATCCGGCCGACGCGTCGACCGTGGCGATGAACCCGATCGACGGTCACGTGAAGGTGGTCGTCTTCACGAGCCGCGACTGCGCCGCGTCGCAGGACTTTGTCCCCCGCCTGACCGAGCTCGCGAATCGCTACGGCCACCGCGGCGTCGAGTTCTTCGCCATCGACACGCACGCCGCTGCCGACCCTGACGCGGTGTACCCGACACTCGCCGATCCCGATCGCAGCGCCGCCTACGCGTACGGCGCAACGGTGACGCCCGAGGCATTCGTGATCGACGGTGCCGGCGTGGTCCGCTACCACGGCTACATCGACGAAACCAGCAACGCCGCCGACCGCAAAGCGTCACCAGTTCTCGCCGCGCTCAACGCCCTGCTCGCCGGGCGGGAGGCGGCGGGAGTGGAGACGAAGGCGTATGGGTGTGGGTTGCGCTGAGGCGCGTTGTCCGTTGTTCGTTGTCCGTTTGAAGGTGCAGCTTCGCGATCCGTCACCCTGAACGGAGAACCGACAACCGACAACGGCGGCGCCAGCCGCCTTACAGCGTCAACCGCGAATACGCACTCCTCAGCATCGTCACGCGCTTCACGTAATTCCTCGTCTCCTGAAACGGGATCGATTCGAGGAACTCGTCCATCGGCTTCGATGGTGCGGCGCGGCGCCACTTCATCACGTTCCCCTGTCCTGCGTTGTAGGACGCGACGGCGAGGTACGCGTTGCCGCGGAACATGTCGATGAGCATCTTGATGTGGAACGTGCCGAGGCGGATGTTGACGTCGGGGCTGGTGAGGCGTGAGGCGGCGAAGGGGACGTGCAGACGCGAGGCGTGGTCCTTCGCCGTTGCCGGCATGAGCTGCATGAGGCCTGTCGCGCCGACGCGCGATTTCGCGTTCGGGTTGTAATAGCTCTCCTGCAGGATCAGCGCGCGCACGAGGTTCGGATCGACGCCCCGTTCATGCGCGCGATCCTCGATCTCCTCGACATACTTGAGCGGGTAGTACATCCGTAAAAAGTACGCCGGCGCGGAGTCCTGCTCGACGGTCGCCAGCTGCGGCCATGCGCGGCGGATCGATTTGTACATCTCGAGCGGATTCCCCGTCGCATGGTAGTAATCCGCCAGCAGCGCCTCGGCGAAGCGGACGTTCTCGCGCTTCGCATTCGCGCGGATCTCGTCATACGCATCCTTCATCGCGCTGAGCGCGGTCAGCTCATACGCGAGCTGCAGTTCCTGCGGCATCTGCTTTTCGGCGATCTCGCGCCAGTCCGGACCTTCGTGTTTGAGCGGGTTGGTCTTGTTCTCCGTCCGCTTCGCGCCGCGCTGGATCGAATGCATCGCGTAGATGTCGGTGTACGGCGCCGAGGCGAGCTTCTGATAGATCGCGTGCGCCGCCGGCTTTTGCCCGAGGCGTTCGATCGTGCGGGCGTACCAGTATTCGGACTGGCGCTTCACGTTCGGATGCGTGTAGGTGTCGGCGATGTAGCGGAACAACTTTTGTGCGCCGGCGAGATCGCCGCGCGCGTACGCGGCCCAGCCTTTGTCCCAGAAGTGCTGCAGCGCGGGATCGGAAAGCGGATCGAGCTTCACG
>JALYOB010000615.1 GCA_030857085.1 Acidobacteriota bacterium
CCGTGGCCCCGGCCGCCGGAGGCCCCCCGTCGTTCTCTCGTGCGTCGTTCCTTAGAACGAAGTTCCCAGCGAGTCGGCGGCGCCCTGGGCGCGTTCCTGCTCGAGGACGGCCAGACGGTTCCGCAGCTCGAGGATCTCCGTGTTGAGGCGGCCGATGTCTTCCTTCACCGCCTCGCGCGCGATCTCCTGCAGGCGGGCGGTGAGCTTGCCGAACTGGTCCGATTGAAACTGCGTGAGCTTGCTGAGCGGCTCACCGAAAAGATCTTTGATCAGCGACTCGAAATCCTGCGCCATAGGTTCGGAGGGTCGTGCGAAAATCGAGCCCGAGCTGATGGAGATCCGGACCTTTTCCGACTTCTGGCCGCACTACGTTCGTGCGCATGCGCGGCCGCGGACGCGCGTTCTGCACGCGATCGGATCGATCCTCGCGCTCGCCTGCATCACCCTTGCGATCGTGAAAAGCGCCTGGTTTCTGCTTGCGGCGCCGGTGATCGGGTATGCCTTCGCGTGGTACGGACACTTCTTCGTCGAGCACAACAGACCGGCGACGTTTGGCCACCCGTTCTACTCCCTCGCCGCCGATTACGTGATGCTGTGGAAGATGCTCACCGGGCGGATGGGTGCGGACGTTGCGCGTTATACGCGCTGACATCAGTACCCGTTACACGCGCTGATATCATCGCGCGCATGGCATTACTCGAAGGAAAGACCGGCGTCGTCTTCGGCGTCGCGAACAAACGCTCGATCGCGTGGGCCATTGCACAGGCGCTCTCGCGCGAAGGGATGAAGCTCGCGTTCACGTATCAGGGCGAGCGCCTCAAAGACAACGTCGAAGCACTCGCGTCGGCGCTTCCCGGCTCGCTTTTGCTGCAGTGCGACGTGACCAATGACGCGGAAGTTGAGGCGGTGTACGCCAGCATCGACAAAGAGTGGGGCAAGCTCGACGCGGTGCTGCACTCGGTGGCGTTCGCGCCGAAAGAAGATCTCGAAGGCGACTTCGTCAACACCTCGCGCGAAGGCTTCAAACTCGCGCACGACATCTCCGCCTATTCGCTCGTCGCCGTCACCCGCGCGGCCGTTCCGCTGCTGACCAAAACGGGCGGCGGCTCGGTGCTCACGCTCACGTACCACGGAGCAGTGAAAGCGGTCGAAGGCTACAACGTGATGGGCGTCGCGAAAGCATCGCTCGAATCGAGCATGCGCTACCTCGCCGCCAACCTCGGCCCGCAGAACATCCGCGTCAACGCATTGTCCGCCGGCCCCGTAAACACCCTCGCCGCCCGCGGCATCAAAGGCTTCACCACGATGCTCAAACACCACGCCGAAAAAGCCCCGCTCCGCCGCAACGTCGAACTCGACGAAGTCGGCAACGCGGGACTCTTTCTGCTGTCACCATGGGCCTCGGGCATCACCGGCGAGGTGACGTACGTCGACTGCGGGTACAACATCGTGGGACTGTGAGTTTGGTTGTCGGTTGTCGGTTGTTGGTTGTCGGTAGCGCGGCTTAACGCGGCTGCGCCGCGAGGTGTCGGGTGTCAGGGTGTCTGGGCAATGTCGCCTGGGCGCCAGACGTCGCGAGTGCCGGCCAGGGGAAGCGGCCCAGACACCCGACACCAGGCGCCCCAGGCGCCGGACACCAACCCGCGAAACCAACAACCGACAACCGACAACCAACTACCAACTACGTCTTCGGTTCCTTCTTCTTCGCCGGATCATCCGGCGGAAAGTCGATGTCGGTGCGGATGCCGACGCGGCTTGGTTTGCGGGTGCCGGGCATGCCGCTCGGGCGGCCGGCGGTCTGGTTGTTGACGCCGTGTCCCGGCGCGCCGCCGTCCCACAGACCCTTGTTCTTGACGTGCTCTCTCGGATTGCCTGCCATTCGTTCTTACCTCACATAAACCATTGAAAACTCACCATCCTGGCACCTCTCTGGCAACTACTAATAACCGTCAGAAGGAGGAATTCTTGATGGTTGACAACACGAATCCTACCAGCCAGTTTCACCCGTATGTTCCGCAGACTGCGACGCCGCAAACCGGCAAGCCGATGAACACCACGACCGGCCTCGGCAACATCCTCGGGAAACTCGGCATCGACCAGAGCAAGATCGGTGCGCTCGGCAGCGGGTCGCTGAAAAACGTCCGCACCATCGCGCAGAACAACAGCGGTCTCGTCCTCGGCGGTCTCGCCGCGCTCGCAATCGGCGCCGGCCTGATGCGCAAGCGCTCGATGTCTATGAGTAAACCGTAACCCAGTGTCGTCCTGAGCGAAGCGAAGGACCTTCCACCGCGCAACGGAGAAGGTCCTTCGCCGTCTTCGCGGCTCAGGATGACACGTGCGGCCTACTGCGAGTGCATCGCATAGTCGATCCGCACGTGATTCCCCTGAATGTGCCCGCGGATGTGCACGGTCGCGACCGACTCCACCACCCCGCTTGTCGTCCCACGTCCAGTGAGATCGAAGAGCGTCGTGGTCTGGCCTTGTACCTTCATCAGCTTCCCGACCATCGCACCCTGCTGGTCTTCGAGGCGCACTTCGGAGCCGCCGCTCGTGTTGGGTGAGGCCATGTCCAGCGCCGCGAGCTCGGCCGCGTTTTCGGCGAGCGTCTGCGCGACGATGCGGGCGCGGAAGCGGCGCGCCTGCGCGAGCTCGCGCGACGAGTCGATCATCAGCAGCTCGATGAGGCCGAAGTAGAGCACCGCCACGACGATCGCGATCGCCAGGGCGATGCCTCGCTCAGTACGCGCGCGGCTGAAGGATCTGGTCGATCGCAATTCGTCCTCGGTCATCGAGCGCAAGAATGCGCACTCCGTACGGCCGGTCGTCGAACTCCACCGCGTCGATCGCCACCGTATGCGAAAAATCGGTCGGCACGCCGCGCGCCGTCCAGAGCTGCTTGAGCAGCGTTTTCAGATACGCGCGCCGCTTCACGACGCCCGCCTCACGAAAGTCCCACACCACCGTCTGAATCGAACCGTCGGGCATCAGCGTGTCGATGATCAGCACCTTCGACGACGCGGTGAAGGCGCCGAACTCGTCGAGATATGGACCACTCGGAATG
>JALYOB010000171.1 GCA_030857085.1 Acidobacteriota bacterium
GGGGGCCTCCGGCGGCCGGGGCCGCGGGCCCCGGACCCCGCTTGCAGGCCAAGCCTCCGCGACACACTCCCTTAGATTCGCACGAGTGTCGCGGAGGCTTGGCCTGCAGACGGGTCCGGGCCCGTGGCCCGGCCGCCGGAGGCCCCTCGTCGTCCTCTCGTGCGTAAACGACTCAAAGCAGTTCATCGAATCGGTGCAGGCCGTTGCGGCCGCGGATGCGCTCTGCCGCAAAGACTGCGCCGCGGGCGAAACCCTCGCGGCCGCGGGCGCGATGCGAGATCTCCACGAGATCGTCGGGTGAATCGAAAAAGAGTGTGTGCAGGCCGAACTCCGCGCCCACGCGGGACGCCGCGATGGGGGGATCGAGCTTGCCGCCGCTTCCTTCCTTCACTTCGCTGGCGATCTTGAGCGCGGTGCCGCTCGGCGCGTCCTTCTTCTGCGAATGGTGGCGTTCTTCCATCCCGGCCGCGTATTGCGGAAAGCCGGCGAACAGCTCGCCGGCGCGGCGTGCGAGCGCGAACATCGCATTGGCGCCGGGCGAAAAATTCGATGCGTACACGCAGGCGATGTTCGCGCCGGTGATGCGCGTGCGGACCTCGTCGAGGCGTTCGTTCCAGCCGGTCGTGCCGATCACCAGATCGACCGAGTTTTCGCAGGCGATCGAGAGGACTTTGTCGAGTGCGGAGGCGTGCGAGAAATCGATCAGCACCTCTGCGCCGGCGAGCGGCTCGGCGCGATCGGCGTCGAGAATGCAGACCACGTCGTGGCCCGCTTCCTTCGCCACGCGCTCGATCGTGCGGCCCATCTTGCCGTAGCCGTGAATGGCGAGCTTCATGCGGAGACCGGCACCTCGAAGAGGGCGTGATGAATCGCTTTCACCGCGGAGTCGGCGTGCCCGTCGTCGACGACCAGGCTGAGATTGAGGCCGGAGCGGCCGAGGGAGAGCATCTTCACGGGAGTGCCATGGAGCGCGTCGAGGACGCGTGCGGCGAAACGGGAGTCGCTCATCAGATTCTCTCCGACCACCGCGACGATGCATTGCTGATCGGTCAGCTCCACTACGTCGGCGATGCTGCGCAGACGCTTCTGCAATTCGTCGATGCGATGCTTCTCGTCGATCGTGACGGTGACGGAGACTTCGGACGTGGCGATGAGATCTACCGAGATCTCGAGCTGCTCGAAGACGTCGAAGAGGCGTGCGAGAAAACCGTGTGCGCCGAGCATTTTGTTCGACATCACGTGCACCATCGTCACCCCTTTTTTGCGGGCGATGGAGCGCGGGCCGGCCGATGCGCGGACGCCTTCGTTCGTGATCAGTGTGCCGGGCGAGGCGGGATTGTGCGTGTTGAGCACGCGCACCGGGATGTTCGCCGCGACTGCGGGTTCGAGTGTTTTCGGATGGAGCTTCGCGCCGAATTGTGCGAGCTCGGCGGCTTCGTCGAACGAGAGGCGATCGATGACGCGTGCGTCGGGCACGAGGCGCGGATCGCAGGTAAGGAGCCCGTCAACGTCCGTCCAGATCTGCACTTCGTCCGCGCCTAACGCGGCGGCGACGATGGCGGCGCTGTAGTCCGATCCATTGCGGCCTAACGTCGTCGTCGCGCCCGCTTCGGTGCGGCCGATGAAGCCGCCCATGACCGGGATGCGATTGCGCTCGAGAATCGGCAGGAGCACGCGGCGCGCATGTTCGCGCGTCAGATCCATGCGCGGCGACGCGCCGCAGAAGCGATCATCCGTCCAGATCACTTCCTCCGAATGCACATGCTCGCCCGGCAGCGCACGCATCATCATCGTGTACGCGAAGAGGACGGACGAGAGCTTCTCGCCGATCGCCATCACCTTGTCGCGCGCGCGCATCGTGATCTCGCCCAGCAGCGCAATGCCGCGCAGGATCGTCTGCACTTCCTCGATCTGCTTGTCGAGCTGGCGGATGAACGCTTCGAGAAAGTCCGACTTGTGTTGCACCAGCCGCAACGCCACATCTTCATGGCGCTGCCGCACGTTCGCGATGATCTGCGCCACCCGCGCCGGATCCTGCGCACACGCCGCCTCACTCGCCGCAACGAGATCATTCGTCACACCCGAAAGCGCCGAGACGACGATCACCGGCTTGCGCGCCCGCCGCTCGGAAACGATCTCGATCGCGTTCGCAACGCGATCGGCATCACCGACGGAAGTGCCGCCGAATTTGATGACGATCATTGGGCGACCTCGTCGCGGTTCTCGGTTCTCGGTTGTCGGTTGTCGGGGAGTTGCCGTGTTTGCGCGACGGCACCCTGAACGGACAACCGAGAACCGACAACCACCATCACAACACCCCCCTCGCCTGCAACAGCTCCGCATTCAGCACGGCTGCGCCGGCGGCGCCGCGGATGGTGTTGTGGACCAGGGCGACCATACGGAAGTCGAGGAGGGGGCAGGGGCGGAGGCGGCCGACGCTCACGGCCATGCCGCGTTCGCGGTCGCGGTCGAGGCGGGGCTGGGGGCGGTCGACGGCGTCGATGTAGTGAATCGGCTTGCGGGGAGCGCTCGGGAGGCCGAGGCGCTGGGGCTCGCCGGTGAACGAGTCGAGGGCGTTGCGGACGTCGTCGATGGAGGCGCGCTCGCGCAGTTTCGCCGAGACGGTCATGAGATGCCCGTCGATGGTCGGCACGCGATTCACCTGCGCGGAGATGCGCATCGGCGCGTCGGTGAAACGGCCATTGCTCCAGTCGCCGAGGATCTTGCGCGGCTCGATTTCCACTTTGTCTTCTTCGCCGCCGCCGATGTACGGAATGACGTTGTCGAGAATCGCGTACGACGGCACGCCTGCGTAGCCCGCGCCGCTGATGGCCTGCATGGTCGTGACGTGCACCGCGTCGACGCCGAATGCGCGATGGATAGGCGCGAGTGCGATCGCCAGGCCCATCACCGAGCAGTTCGGATTCGTGACGATGTAGCCCTTCGAGCCGCGGCGTCTGCGCTGCATTTCGATCGCATCGAGATGATCGGCGTTGATCTCCGGGATCAGCAGCGGGACGTCGTCGCCCATGCGGTGATTGCGCGAATTGGAGATCACCGCGCAGCCGCGATTCGCGTAGTCGTCCTCCGCTTCGCCTGCGACAGAGGAGTCGAGACCGGAGAAGAGGAGGCGCGACTCGAGTTCGGCGCCGAGCGTCTTCACCGTCAGGCCGGCGATGTCGTCGGGGATGAGCGTTTCGAGGCGCCAGTCGGCGGCGTCGTGATAGCGCTTCCCCGCGCTGCGATCGGAGGCGACGACTTCGTGCACGCGAAACCATGGATGGCGTTCGAGCAGCTGAATGAAGCGCTGGCCGACAGAGCCGGTGGCGCCGAGGATTGCGACCGGGATGCGTTCCGTGCGGGGCGTGTGCGCGGGCGCTTCCGCCGGCAGTGTTGCAGTCATGGCTGGGCTCCCTTGCAAGAGTGATTCTAGGCCAGCAGGGTGCCCGCTCCGCTTCGCGTTGCGCCGCGATCAGCGCACTGCGCGGCGGCGGCCGGGATTGATCGGGAGATCGACGATCCGGCCGACGACGTCGCCGTCGCTCGTGTACGTCACGAGAAAGCGTTCGGATCCGAGGGCGGTGATGCGCGGTGCGGATTCATTGCGCGGCCCGGTCGCGATCGCGAACGGTTGTGAGGGGGCATCGCCGCGCAGCAGCGCGCCGAAGATGTCGCCGGCGAACTCCCACGTCACGACGTAATGCTC
The DNA here is from genome assembly GCA_030857085.1 of Acidobacteriota bacterium. Taxonomy (GTDB): domain Bacteria; phylum Acidobacteriota; class Thermoanaerobaculia; order Gp7-AA8; family Gp7-AA8; genus QHVT01. Next base: position 3,707 of record JALYOB010000171.1, read on the forward strand.
GCCGTCGAACGTGACCGAGGGCGACGTTCCTGGATCGGTCAACGTGCGGACGAGCGCCGTCGCGATCCCTTTGCCGTCGCGGAGCAGCTCCGCCTCGACGCCGTGCGGAGCGTTCCATGCGATGACGAAATCGGAGTCATTTCCCGCCGTTGCCGCGGGCGGTCCGGTCGCATACCAGTTGCGCGATTCCGAGCCGCTCGTCGTCTGCGTCGCCGTCGCGTACGTCCATGAAATCGTGTATGAGGCGGGCGTTTTGAGGCAGGCCCACGGCACCCAGCAGATCGACGTCTCCTGCTGCGAGGTGAACTGAAACTGCAGCAGCCTGTCGTTGCCTCCGACGACGCGGGTGGTTCGCTGCGCGTTCGGCGTGCTCCCGGCAGGGATGCCGTTGCGGTCGAACGCGTACAACGCGAGCGGCGTCCAGACGAGATACGCGGAGACGTTCCAGACCACGGACGGCGTGTTGCTCGACGGCGTTCCGTATTCGTGCACCGGACCGAGCTGCGTTCCGTTTGCGTCGACGACGACCGCTGCGAGCGAGAGCTCCTCGCTGAAGACGATCAGGAACGTTTCGCCGTTCGTTGCGAGCGCCGGGGACGCCGCCTTGCTGGTCGTGGGAATGGTCGTCGCGGGCCACACCGGCTCGCCGCGGCGACTGACGAGCTGAACGTGCAGCGCGCCTGCATCGGTCCACGCGACGAGCGCGCCGCGCGGTGCGGCGATGCTCACCGGATTCGCGCCGCGTGCGTAGACATGCTCGTCGCTCACCGTCTGCGCGTGCGCGGCGAAGGTGAAGAGCAGCAGGAGCAAAGCGATCGGTCGCATTTCACTGCGTATCTACGCACGCGCGGCACGGAGCGTCCAGCTATGATCGCGGCCGATGCTGCAGGTCGAGGAAGCACAGGCGCAGGTGATGCGCGAAGTGCGCATCGGCGCGAGCGAAACGGTCGCGTTGCACGAGGCGCAACATCGCGTGCTGGCCATCGATGTCGCGGCGAGCGGTGATCTGCCGCCGCAGGACAACAGCGCGATGGATGGATATGCGGTGCGCGCGGAAGACATCGCGAATGCGCCGGTGCGTCTGCGCGTCATCGGCGACATTCCGGCCGGGCATCCCGCGTCGCATCCGCTCGAGCCGAACACCGCCATGCGCATCATGACGGGCGCGTTCGTTCCCGATGCCGCGGACACGGTGGTGCAGGTCGAGCTCACGGATGGCGGTACGGACGAGGTGCGCGTCGACAAAGCGCTCGCGCGGGGGACGAACATCCGCAGACGTGGCGAGGACATGCGCGCCGGCGCGATCGTGCTGCGCTCCGGCACGCGCATCGGTCCCGCCGAGCTGGCAACTCTCGCCTCGGCCGGCCAGACAACCGTACGCGTGGGACGGCGTCCCACCGTGGCCATTCTCTCCACGGGTGATGAGTTGGTCGCGGTCGGCGAGCCGCTCACGCTCGGCAAAATCGTGAACACGAACGAGCCTCTCCTCGCCGCGCTCGTTCGCGACGCCGGTGCCATTCCTCGACCCCTCGGCATCGTGCGCGACACGCGCGAAGCGACGATCGAAGCGCTGCGCACTGCCGTCGACTCCGACTTTGTGATCACCTCCGGCGGTGTTTCGGTCGGCGCATTCGACTTTGTGAAAGAAGCGCTCGAAGCGATCGGTGCGGAGACGAAGTTCTGGCGCGTGGCCATGCGGCCGGGGAAGCCGGTCGTGCTCTCCCGCCATCACGACTGCCTGATCTTTGGACTGCCGGGGAACCCGGTCTCCTGCTTTGTCTCCTTCCATCTCTTTGTCTCTCCTGCTCTCCGCAAAGCGGCAGGGGAGGAGGGGAGCCTCTTTCCGCCGGTCGTGCGGATGCGGCTTGCCGCGCCGCTGAAGTCGGCCGGCGACCGGCGCGTTTATGTGCGTGTGCACGTCGCCGCGCGTGACGGCGAGCTGGTCGCGCAACCGCTCACGTCGCAGGGCTCGGGGTCGCTCACTTCGATGCTCGGCGCGAACGGGCTGGCGATCGTGGAGAGCGGCGTCACGCGCATCGAAGCGAACGAGCTCGCGCCGGTGCTGCTCGTCGGCAGACCTACATAGCCGCGGCGACGCTCAGCTCTGCGAGCATGCGCGTCAGCCTGCGCGCTTCGGTGTCGCCGTTCTCGTACGTCCGGCAAAGCAGCTCGATCTGTTCGTCCGGTTCTGCGGCGGCGATGGTGAAGCCGTTCGCCGGCTGCTCCCCTTTCGTGCACGGCGTGGAGCTCCAGCCGGTGGTGGTGAGCATCCAGCAGACGAAGCCGCTCGCGGGGCGGCGCCAGGCGGAGGTGAGCGTTTCGTCGCCGACGAAGTTGCCGTCGCGATCGCCGCGCGCGTTTGCCTCGAGCGCGCGCAGCATCTCCTGCGCGGAGCCGGCGATGAGCGCGCAGAGGGTTTCGTTTTCTTCGAGAAAGCGGAGGCCGCAGCGGGTGGCGGTGGTGCGGGCGATCTCGGAGAGCACTTCCACTTGCTCGCCGCGCCAGTAGAAGCGGAGCAGCGCGCGCGCATCCATCGGAATGTCTTCGCGCTCGATCGACTCGACGAGGGCGCCGGAGACGCTGACGTCGATGAGGCGCACGCCAAAGTCGCCGAACCACGCGTCGAGCGGCTCGACGAGCGTCAGACGTTGATAGATGCGGCGTTCGTCGATCACGGCAGTGGTTTGACGTCGGTAAGCCAATACGCGCGATCGGTGACGTGCAGCTTCGCCTCGATGCGCGCTTTTTCCGGAAGCGCCGCGATGTCCGAGCCGCGCACGGCGTAGTCCATCTTCATCGCTTCCATGAACCCGGGGATGGCTTCGTGATCGAGGTTGATCGAGTTCGAGCCGGTGTCGCGCGAGAGCACGACTCCGCGGATCGGATAGAGCCGCTCACCCGCCTCACTGAGCGGCTTCGCCGGCTCTCTCTCCGAGCAGGCGAGAAGAACGAAGAAAAGAAGAAGAGCGGCACGGCGAATCATCGGTGTGGCGATTATAGAAGCGCCGAGGGAGAATGATGGGCATGACGCGGCCGACGCAGGACAGGACGTCTCTCGCAGACGAAATCTGGACGGAGTATCGATCGCTGCAATTGACGCGCGCCGCGCGGGCTGCGGCGCATCGCCGCGCGTCCGAGCTCGCGGAAGAGGCGACGCGTGAAGGTGTGTACGAGCGCGCTCGCGAAGCCGCAGGAAGCATCGAGTGGTCGATGTCATGGCAGGACCTCCGGAACGAGGAGTAGTCGCTCTCGACACGAACGCCGTGCACGATTACTACGCGGCCGCCGGCGTCCGCGGATCGAAGGCAGCACTCATTGCCCGTGCCTTCGAAGACGATCTCGTCGTTCTGCCGCCACCGGTGCTCAGCGAGGTCCTCAGCGACCCGATGACCAGCGACAAGAGCGCGCGGATTCGGGCGCTTCCGCTGCTCGAGGTCATCGACGGCTACTGGACACGTGCGGGCCGCCTGCGCGCGGCGATTCTCGCGCAGGGCTATCGCGCGTTTCTCGCCGACTGTCTGATCGCGCAGGTCTGCATCGATCACGACGTTCCTCTCATCACATATGATCGCGACTTCTCGCGCTTCGTCAGCGCCGGTCTGAAGCTGATTTGAGAGGAGTGTCGTCCATGCTTCCAGAGAAAACATTCGAGGGCCGCATCGGCATCATCACCGGCGGCGCGACGGGGATCGGGTTCGCCGTGGCGCGCGAGGTGGCGCGGCTGGGCGGGCAGGTCGTGATCTGCAGCCGGAAGGAAGAGAAGCTCGGGGCCGCGGTCGAGCAGATCCGCTCGGAAACAGGACGCGCGGACGCGGCGCAGTATCACGTGCTCGACGTGCGGGATGCCGAGGCGGTGGAGGCGATGGCGGCGAAGGTCGATGGCGATTTCGGGCGCATCGACTTTCTCATGAACAACGCCGCAGGCAACTTCATCGTCGCGGCGGAGGAGCTGTCGGTCAACGGCTGGAACAGTGTCATCGGCATCGTGCTCAACGGCACGTTCTACTGCTCGAGCGCAGTCGGCAAGCGAATGATCGCGAGGAAAACCGGCGGCGTGATGCTCAACGTCATCGCGAACTACGCATGGACCGGCGGCGCGGGCGTCATTCATTCGGCGAGCGCGAAGGCGGGTGTGCTGGCGATGACGCGCACGCTCGCAGTCGAATGGGCGCGCCACAAGATCCGCATCAACGCGATCGCGCCGGGGCCCGTCGATACCCCGGGCGCGGCCGAGCGCCTCTTCCCCGATCCGATGATCATGGAGGGGATCCGCAAGACGATTCCACTGCGCCGCTTTGCAAATCTCGAAGAAATCGCGCAGGCGGCGTCGTATCTCCTCTCCGATTTCTCTTCGTACATGACCGGCGAGAATTTCGTGATCGACGGCGGCCAGTGGCTGTCCGGCTCCGACTACTTCACGCGCCTCAAGCAGATGATGCCGAAGTGACGACGAGGGGCCTCCGGCGGCCGGGGCCGCGGGCCCCGGACCCCGCTGACAGGCCAAGCCTCCGCGACACAGTCTGTGTT
>JALYOB010000616.1 GCA_030857085.1 Acidobacteriota bacterium
GCGTCGCCGCACTCCAAAAAACGCAGCGGTGTCATGCCGTGCCGCGAATGGGGATGACCCAACGCGAAACACCCCAAACGCCCAACGCCTAACGCCTAACGCCGCACTCCAAAACTACTGCTTCGTTACCCGCGTCCGCCCACTCGCCGCCAGATCCCGATACACCCACTCCGTATACGTATCCGTGTTCACGAATCCCTTCCCCCACTCCTCCCACTGCGCAAGCACGTGATCCGCTTTCATCTGGTCGAGCGACTTTCCGGCCGCGATCGCCTTCTGCACCGCTGCCGTCGTGCCGCGCAGCATCTCCAGGAAACGGCGCAGCCCCGCTTTGTCGGAGAGCGGGCCGTGACCCGGGATCACCTTCGCATCGTCCGGGATCTTCGCGAGCACCTTCTCCACGTTCTCCATCATCCCGCGCACGCTCCCGCCGTTGGCGAGATCGACCACCGGAAACGCGCCATTGAAAAAGTCGTCGCCCATGTGCACCACGTTCGACTGCGTGAACCAGATCACCGCATCGCCGTCTGTATGTCCGTGCGGCATGTGCACCGCGCGAATGTCTTCGCCGTTGAGATGCAGCGTGAGCGTGTCATTGAACGTCACGACCGGCAGCGCGGCCGCGGGCGCAGGCGGCACCTGGCGGCCGAGGGCGGTGGTGCCGGAGGCGAGACGCTTGCGGGCGTTTTCCTGAGCGATGATCGGCGCGAGCCTGCTCATCTGCTCATTCCCGCCGGTGTGATCGCCGTGGTAGTGCGTGTTGACGATGAAGCGCACCGGCTTGTCCGAGATCGAACGCAGCGCCGCCTCGATCTTCGGCACCAGAGGCGCGAACTGATCGTCGATCACCACCAGACCATCATTGCCGGCCGACACGCCGATGTTTCCGCCGGCGCCGGTGAGCATGTAGACATTGCCGGCGACCTTCTGCGCCTTGACTTCCACAGCACTGAAATCCTGTTGCGCGAGAAGGGGAGAAGAGAAGAGAACGAGCGAGAGAGCAAGGTACAGTCTGCGCATAGGGAGCGGATTATATGAACCTCCCTCAATCGCTGGCCGGCGCGATCGAACAGGGCCGCGTCAAAGTGCGCGTCGGCTATCCCTGGTGGCTCCGCCACCTCCTCCTGCGCGACGTCATCGCCATCACCCTCGGCCGCCGGATCTATGTCAGCGCGAAAGTGACCGAGGCGTATCTCGAGAAACTCCTGCGTCACGAGCTGGCCCACGTGCGCCAGATCGAGCGCCACGGTCTCATCGGCTTTTACTGGCTGTATGTGACCGAATTCGCGCGGCACTTCTGGCGCGTCCGCTCCATCAGCCGTGCGTATTCGCTCATTTCCTTCGAGCGCGAGGCGGTCGCGGCAGAAGAGGTCCTATAATCGCCGGGACCGTCCCGGAGCCTGATGATCCAATTTCACTCCCTCGAGACTCCTCAACTCGAGCGCTTTCTCGAGCGGCAGAAGGCTGGACTCTCGCTCAGGCACGAGGTCGATCTCGATCTCGTCCTCCGCCAGATCCTGCAGAAAGCCTACGAGTTCGTCCCCTCGGAGTCGGGATCGATCCTGCTCGACGACCCGTTTCGCAAAGTCGCCTCGCGCAAAGAGAACGAGCTCGTTTTCATCGCCACGTTCGGCGACTCGAGCGCGAATCTCGTCGGCCAGCGTCTCTCCGCGCAGAACGGCATCGTCGGCCGCGTCTACCAGAGCGGCAACCCGTATCTGTCGGCGAAAGTCGAAGAGGATCCGAACTTCTACCGCACGATCGACCAGCAGATCGGCCACAAGACCTACTCCATCGTCGCGGTGCCGATCTACATCGGCAAGCACGTGTGCGGAGTGCTCGAGCTGATCAATCGCCTGGAAGGGGAGAGCTTCACCGAGCGGGACATGACCCTGCTCGAGATCTTCGCCGGCTACACCTCCTTCACCCTGCAGAACGCGCTCGACGCCAAACGGGCGCATGAGCTGGCGAAGAAAGACGATCTGACGGGGCTCTACAACGACCGCTGGTTCCACGTCCGCCTCAGCGAAACCTTGTCGCAGGCGCGCAAGACCGGTAGGGAAGCGGTGCTGCTGTTCATGGATCTCGACCGCTTCAAGTTCGTCAACGACTGTCATGGTCATCTCGCAGGCAGTCAGGTTCTGCGCGAAGTCGGCTTCCTTCTCAAACGCATCATCCAGCGTGGCGATGCGACCGTGGCGCGCTACGGCGGCGACGAGTTCGTGATGATCCTCCCGGAGACGTCGCTCGATGAAGGACTGCGCGTCTGCGAAGAACTGCGGCAGACCATCGAGAGCGCCACCTTCCTCGAGCGGGAGTGGGGATTCAGCATGCCGCCCCTTCATCTGCGGGGCGTGCTCTCGGCGTCGATCGGCGTCGCGCGCTACGTTCCCGACCCGCACAGCGAGATCTCGATCGAGCTCGAGAAAAGCGAGCTCCTGCGGCGCGCGGACGTGGCGATGTATCAGGCCAAATCGCTCGGAAAAAACCAGGTCGTGGTGTGGGACGAGACGCTGCTCAGCACGGCCGCGAGCGGACTCTCCGACGCCGTCTGATTTCTGCTATCTTCTCGCATCCACTTCTATGGCCGCACGCAGCGCTCGCTCGTGCAAGGAGGTACCACTTTGGCCCCCATCACTGCTGAGTACATCTGGATCGACGGACAGAAACCGACGGCGAAGCTGCGCTCCAAAACCAAGATCCTCAAAGACCCCGTCAAAAAGCCCGGCGACCTGCCGGAGTGGGGATTCGATGGCTCGAGCACCTCGCAGGCGAGCGGACATTTCAGCGACCTGCTGCTGCGTCCTGTGAAGGTGATCCCCGATCCGCTGCATCGCGAGAACGACGTGCTCGTGCTCTGCGAAGTCTTCAATCCCGACGGCTCGGTGCATTGGAGCAACACCCGCGCGCACCTGCGCGAGCTGGCCGAGCGCTACGCCGACCATGACGCCTGGTTCGGCATCGAGCAGGAGTACACGCTCTTCGAAGGAAATCGCCCGATGGGATGGCCGGACCACGGCTTCCCCGCGCCGCAGGGCGGTTACTACTGCGG
>JALYOB010000172.1 GCA_030857085.1 Acidobacteriota bacterium
CGATACGCACAGACCGAACTGCGTGCGTCGGGCGAATCGCCTACGGTTCGATTGATGCGGCTGTGGCGGGCTGTGACAGGCGATCGCGGACGAGGCGGAGGAGCGCAAGGCCCGGCAGCGCCAGCGCAGCGGTGAGCGAGTAGTAGCGCGTGAATCCGAGAGCGTTGGCGCAGTAGCCGCTGATCGAAAAGGCGAACGTGCGCGCGACGCCGAACAGCGCCGTCAGCAGCGCGTACTCGGTCGCGGCATTCTCGCGATCGCAGATGTACATGAGGAACGACAGAAACGCGGCGGTGCCGAGTCCGCCGCAGAATGCCTCCGTCACCGCCGCGCCATACATCCCCATCCGGCCTGCGTTGGTCATGGCCACGAAGGCATAAGTGAGGTTCGACAGCATCTGCACGATGCCGAGCCACAAAAGGCCTCGATAGACGCCGAAGCGGGTGACGAACGCGCCGCCTGCGATCGCGCCGCCGATGGTGCAGAGCATCCCCAGCGTGGTAGTCACGTTGCCGACTTCGCCGGCGCTGTAGCCGCGGCTTTCCCAGTAGCGGCGGATCATCGGCGAGAGCGTGTTGTCGCCGAGGCGATAGAGAAGGATGATCGCCAGAAAGGCGAATGCGCCTGGTTTGCGGAGCCAGTGCATCAGCGTCTTCAGCGGATTCTCGCGTGTGGCGATGACGCCGCTCTCGCGCGGCACCGTGGCCGCGATCAGCGCGAGGATCAGCAGCGGCACCGCGGCTGCGACGAGAAACGCGCGCTGCCAGCCGATGCGATCGGCGAGCACGCCCACGCCGCCGCCCGCGGCGATCATCGCTGCGCGATACGACGCCACGCGCGCCGAGTTCACGGTGCCGAGGAGCTTCTCGGGAGTGAGACGGATGACGAGGGCGTCGATGGCGATGTCCTGCGTGGCCGACGCAATCGCCAGCGCGATGAGCGCGCCCCAGAACGCGGTGCTGATCGCAGGCGCCGCGCCGATCGCCGCGATCGAGACCGCCATCACCGCCAGCGCGCCGAAAATCCAGGCGCGATACGTTCCCGCGGCGTCGATGAGCGGCGACCAGAAGAACTTGAGCGTCCACACCACGCCCACCCCGCCCACCAGCCCGATGGCGCCGAGGGGAACGTGCGCGAACGAGAGATAGAGATTGACCGTCTCGTTGACGATTCCGAACGGAAATCCCTGAGAGAAGTAGAGGATGGCGGCGAGCGCGGGGAGGGGAAGACTTTTCTTTGGCGACATCCTTGCTCCGGCATTGTGCCGAAGGAGGATTCAAATGCGAAGAACGAGTCTGGTTCTCGCGGCTCTGCTGCTCACAGCCGCATGCGGTTCCATGGGCGGCGACGGCGGCACCCTCGGCGACATCGGCAACATCATTCTCGGCAGTCCGTCGTCGCAGCAGTCATCGGATGTGCGCGGCTCGGTCGAATACGTCGACACCAACCAGCGGCGCATCGATCTGAACGTCACGTACGTGAACAACCTGCGCGACAACAACAACGGCCAGCGCGGCACGATCTACTACGACAACAACACGCGCGTGGTCTATCAGAATCGCGACTACAACGTGACCGACCTCGAACGCGGCGACGAGATCTCCGTGACCGGCGTCAATGACAATGGACGCTATGTGGCGCGGACGATCACGGTGACCAGGGACGCGTCGTAATCAAGCGCTGAGTTCCTCGGAGTTCCTCGGAGTACCTCGGAGTTCCTCGGGTAGTGATTACACCGGGGAACTCCGCTTCACGCGGAACGACGGGTGGAACAACTGCGCCGCGCGCACGTACTCCGAGGCACCGAGGAACTCCGAGGCACCGAGGAACTCCGAGGAACTCCGAGGAACTCCGAGGAACTCCGAGGAACTCCGAGGAACTCCGAGGAACTCCGAGGTACCGAGGTACTCCGAGGTACTCCCCAAACCTACCGCCGCGCGCTCGAGTACACCGTCACCGGAAACTTCAACCGTCCCATCGGCGTGTCGTAATACGCATTGCCGCGCAGTTCGTAGCGGGCGCGTTCGCCGCGGATCACGTCCACCATCTCGCTCCAGAGCGAGCGGATGTTCTGGTAGCCGATGCGGGTGCGCAGCCGCACGTCGCCGCGGCCGTTGGCGGGGATGCGGATGTCCTGCTGGCTGATGCTGTCGAGAACGCGCGAATCATTGATGAACAGATTGAAGTCGAGCTGATCGAGACGCAGGCCGACTTTGTTCGGATTGTCCACTTCCAGCGCAAAGTCGATATCGATCGAGGACGCGGAAAGAGGGATGGCGATATCGACGCGCGGACGGATGTCGCGAATGGCGTAGCGAGGGTTTTCGATATTGAGGGCCTGCTGTACGGCCGCACATCCGGAGAGCGCGAGCGCGACTCCGGCCACGATACTGATGCAGGCGAGGAAGCTTCCGGCAGCGAGGGTCCGTTTCATGACGGCCGCCGATTCTGCAAAGGGCGTGTCAAACTCGGCTAGAATCCGCCGTGGTCTACCCGTTGCACCAGCCCCCGGCCGTCCGGGAATGTCATACCCCGAGGAGACAACCGAGTGAGGACGACCGCGATTGTGGCGGCTTACAACGAGGAGAAGACGATCGCTGCCGTCCTCCACGCGCTCACCAGCAGCTCGCTGATCGATGAAGTGATCGTGGTCAGCGACGGCTCGGAGGACCGGACTGTCGAGATCGCCCGCACTTTCGACGGCGTTCGCACCATTGCTCTCCACGAAAATCAGGGGAAAGGCTACGCGATGGCAGTCGGCGTCGCGAATGCGTCCACCAACACGCTCTTCTTCTGCGACGGCGACATGTACAACGTCTCCAAAGAGCACATCGCCGCTCTGATCGAGCCGGTGCTCCGCGATGAATGCGACATGAACATCGGCGTCCGCAATCGCGGCGCGGTCGCGAACTTTTTCCACCTCAAGGCCAGGTTCGGACCGATCCTCTCCGGCATCCGCGTCATGCGCCGCGAAGTCTTCGAGACCGTCCCGGCGCAGTACCAGTCGCACTACAAGATCGAGGCGGCACTCAACTGCTTCTGTTCGCGCGGCGGATATCGCCAGCGGGAGACCGTGATTTATGGCCTCTCGCACGTCATCAAAGAGAGCAAGCTCGGACTCTCGGATGGTCTGCACGCGCGCTGGAGAATGTGCCGCGAAGTGGTCCTGACGCTGTTCGATCTGTACGTCTTCGAGACGTGGCGCTGGACCGAGCCGGCCGAGCTGCCCGTCGCCGAATACGACCTCTTCGAATAGCGCCGGCTATCTTCCGTCGCGCGCGTTGAAGTTCGCGGTGACCGTCCTGCGCAGCGGGCCGTTCGCCGAATCAAAGTGCGCCGTTGCCCGGATCGAGACCGGCGCCTGTGCGTCGATCGAATACGAATTGCCCGTGGCGTACGCGCGCGCCCAGAAGGTCATGTCGCTGAAGGACTGCGCGCCGACCTGCTGGGTGAAGAAGTAGCGGTTGTTGGTGACGCGGTAGATCCCGCCCTCGCCGAACGGCTCGAGCGCGATCTGCCGGAGCGTCATCGGCGTATCGGAGTGATTGATGATGCGCACGCCGATCTGCACTTCGAAGGCGCCGGTCGGATAGTTCTGCTCCGCCGGTCCGGTCAGCTGAAACAGCCGCACCTCGGGCGCCGGAGTCTTCTTCCCGTTTGCGGCGCCGCCGCTGCTGCAGGCGAAGGTGAGAGCGCAGGCGAGGATCGCGGCCAGGCGTTTCATTGCATCAGTGTACGTCCGGTGGCGTTCGCATTGCTTTCGAACGCTGGTGCATGCATCGACACGACACCATCGACCGCATCTCGCCGACGCTCGAGCCGGATCAGCAGGTCGTGATGTACCAGAACTGGCATCACCTCCTGTTCGTCCATTGGGAGGTGCCCGCAATGGAGCTGCAGGCGCTGCTGCCTCCGCGGCTCACGCTCGATACGTTCGAAGGAAAAGCGTATGTGGGGCTGGTGCCGTTCACGGTCACCGGCGCGCGGCCGATTCTGATGCCGCCGCTGCCGATGATCTCGAACTTTCACGAGATCAACGTCCGGACGTACGTGCATCTGGACGGACAGAATCCGGGCGTCTGGTTCTTCAGTCTCGACGCCTCGAGCTCTGTCGCCGTGACGGCTGCGCGGACGCTGTACAAGCTCGCGTATTTCACGTCGACGATTCAGTTCGATGCGAAGGGGGAGACCTCGCCGTCGATCGAGTTTCATGCGCAGCGAACCGATGATCGCGGGACACTGCCCGGCAAAGCGCATGTGCGCTACTCGCCCGTGGAAGGGCCGGTGTTTCATGCGCAGCCGGGGACCATCGAGCACTTTCTGCTCGAGCGCTACATCCTCTATTCGATCGATGAACAGCAGCAGTTGTATCGCGCGCGCATTCATCATCAGCCGTATCCCGCGCAACGCGCCGACGTGCCGCTGCTCGACGAGACGCTCGTCTGGGCCGCCGGCATTCGCCGTCCGGAACAGGCCGCGCTGCGGCATTACGCGCGGGAGGTGAACGTGAACGTCTATCCGCTCGAGAAGGTGTAGTGCGCGGCGAGGTGATGCGGCTGCTGTCGGCCGTCGACGGACACTTCGTGTTCGAGTCGGGACATCACGGCACGCGCTGGATGGACCTCGAGGCGCTCTTTCTCGACGTGCACGCGATCGAGCCGCTCGCGCGCGAGCTCGCCTCGCGGCTGCGCGACTGCGATGCGGAAGTCGTATGCGGACCGCTCGTCGAAGGTGCGTTTCTCGCGCTGCTGGTCGCGCGCGAGCTCGGCCTGCCGTTCACGTACAGCGAGCGTTACGCGAGCGCGAATGAAGGTTTGTACTCGTACGGCTATCGCGTTCCGCGCACGCTGCATCGTCACCTCGCAGGCAAGCGCGTGCTGATCCTCAATGACGTGATCAGCGCCGGCTCCGCCGTGCGCGGGACGTTCTTCGAGCTCACCGAACTCGGCGCCACCGTCACCGCCATCGGCGCCCTCCTCATCCTGGGCGAATGGACCGCGCGCTTCGGCAACGAGCATGGCCTGCGTGTCGAGTCGCTCGCGAACGAGTCGCACGATCTCTGGACGCCGGAGGATTGTCCGTTGTGCGCGCAAGGGGTGAAGGTGGAGACGCGGGTGCAGTCGACTTAGAATGCTGTCATGTCGTACGACGGCATCATCACGATCGAGGCCGGCAAACGCGGCGGGCAGCCGTGCATCCGCGGCATGCGCATCACCGTGTACGACGTCCTCTCGTACCTCGCCTCCGGCATGAGCGAGCAGGAGATCCTCGACGACTTTCCGTACCTCACGCGCGAAGACATTCTCGCGTGCCTCAGCTACGCGGCCGCGCGTGAGCACCGCAGCCTGGTCTCGAACGAGTGACTCTCTTCCGCCGCCCGTCCTGACTTCCGCCCACTCCTCGTTTCCGTGCATACTTGACGGCACCGAGTCCGTTCCGTGTCCGATCTTCCAACCATCCGCCGGCAGTCGTCGCCGCATGTCGAGGCATTGCTTCGCGACGCAGAGCGTGGGCTGCGGCGGCAGAACAGCGTCCTGGTCGAGCTCGCACGCCGTCCGTCCATTCACTCCGGCAATCTCGCGGAGGCTCTGGGGGACATTGCGCGGGCGGCGGCGGAGACGCTCGAAGTCGAACGCGTCGGCGTCTGGTTTTTCACTCACGATCGTCAGGCCATCCGCTGCGTGGAGCTGTTCGAGCGCACGCCCGCCGTACACTCCGGCGGAGGCGAGCTGACCGCGGCGCGCTATCCCGTCTACTTCAACGCGCTGGAAGGGGAGCGTGCGATTGCCGCGCATGACGCGCGTCTCGATCCCCGCACGAGCGCGTTCACGAACACCTACCTCACTCCATTCGGCGTCACCTCCATGCTCGACGCCCCCATCCGCCGCCTCGGCCACATCGCAGGCGTGGTCTGTTTCGAGCACACCGGCCCGCAGCGCAACTGGACGATCGAAGAAGAGAACTTCGCGACCTCGATCGCCGACCTCGTCGCGATGGCCATCGACGCAACCGATCGCCGTCAGGCGCAGGAAGCGCTGCGGCATCGCGTCGAGTTCGAGAAGCTCGTCTCGAGCATCTCTTCCCGTTTCGTGAATCTGCTCGAGGCCGAGCTCTGCGACGCGATTCAGGAAGCGCTCGCGGAGATCGGCGCATTCATCGGCGCCGACAGTTGCCACATCTTCCTCATGTCCGACGACCGGCTCAGCGCGCGCATGGTGTACGAGTGGGACGCGCCGGGCATCCCGCGCCGCCAGCAACAGTACGGCGATCTTCCTGCGGCTGCGTTTCCGTGGTGGATCGAGCGGGTCGAGAAGAACCTCGACAACATCTGCCTCAACACTCTCGACGACCTGCCGCCGGAGGCAGTGAACGAACGGCGGTTGATGGAGCGGCAGGGCATTTACAGCCTGCTGTTCGTGCCGATGGTCGTGAAGAAGACGATGATCGGCAGCGTCGGCGCGAGCACGTTCACGAAATACATCCACTGGACGGACGAGATCATCTCGCTGCTGCGCATTGCGGGTGAGATGTTCGCCTCGGCGATCGAGCGCAGCCGGACGATGCAGGCGTTGCGCGCGAGCGAAGAACGCTACCGGCTCATGGCCGACAACTCGACCGATCTCATCTCGCGCACGACCGCGCGGGGCGTCTTCGTCTATGCATCGGACGCGGTGCGCGTGCTCCTCGGATATGAGCCGGGAGAGCTGATCGGACGATCGGTGTTCGAAGTCGTGGTGCCCGAGGATCGGCACATCGTGCGGCGATTCTCGGTCGAGCTGCAGGATCCGGGTGCCGCGCGCACGTTCAGCTATCGCGCGCAGCGCAAAGACGGCTCGTTCGTCTGGTTCGAGACCACGAGCCGCGGCATCGTGAACGCGGAGACGGGACAGGTCGAGATCGTCTCCGTTTCGCGCGACATCAGCGAGCGGCGCCACGCAGAAGAGCAGATCGAATATCAGGCGTATCACGACGCGCTCACCGGTCTGCCGAATCGCCTGCTGTTCCGCGACCGGCTGACGATGGCGCTCGCGCATGCGAAGCGGCAGCAGGCGCAGCTCGCGGTGATGTTCCTCGACCTCGATCGCTTCAAGTATGTCAATGACACGCTCGGCCACAGCCTCGGCGACGAGTTGCTGCGCGCCGTTGCCGCGCGCCTCCGTTCCGTGCTGCGCGACGGCGACACGATCGCGCGCATGGGCGGCGACGAGTTCACGGTGCTGCTCACGGATGCCAGCAATGCCGAGGATGCGGCGAAGGTCGCACAGAAACTGCTCGATACGGTTGCGCATCCGCTGCGCGTGGAAGGACACGAGCTGTACGTCACCACGAGCATCGGCATCGCGCTCTTTCCCGATGACGGCGATTCCGCCGAGGCGTTGCTCAAGAGTGCGGACAGCGCGATGTATCGGGCGAAAGAGATCGGACGCAATTCGTATCAACTCTGCACGCGCGCGATGAACAGCCGTGCGGCGGAGCGGCTCTCGGTGGAGAACGCGTTGCGGCGCGCCGTCGAACGCGACGAGCTCGTGCTGCATTACCAGCCGCTGGTGCGGCTCGAAGATCGCGGCGTAGCCGGATACGAAGCGCTGCTGCGGTGGAATCGCGCCGGGTACGGACTCGTGCCGCCGGCGACGTTCATCGGCATTGCCGAAGAGACGCGGATGATCGTGCCGATCGGCGAGTGGGTGCTGCGCAATGCATGTCTGCAGGCGAAGCGCTGGCAGAGCGAACGCAATCCGCACCTGCGCATGGCCGTCAATCTCTCGCCGCGGCAGTTCCAGCAGAGCGATTTGTGCGACGTCGTCGCGGCGGCGCTTTCGGAGAGCGGACTCGAGCCGCGCTATCTCGAGCTCGAGATCACCGAGGGGACGGCGATGCTGAATACCGACCGGACGATGGCGACGCTGGCGGCACTGCGCGAGCTCGGCGTGCGCATCGCCATCGACGACTTCGGCACCGGCCACTCCGCGCTCAGTTACCTGCGGCGCTTTCCGATCGATCGCGTGAAGATCGACCGCGAGTTCATTCAGGAAATCGGCACGAGCCGCAGCAACCGCGCGATCGTCTCCGCGATCGCGGCGATGGCGCACGGCCTCGACCTGGTGGTGACAGCGGAAGGGGTGGAGACCGAGGAGCAGGTGGCGTTTCTGGTCGAGCAGCGGTGCGAAGAAGTGCAGGGATTCCTGTTCGGCCGGCCAGTCTAGGAGTGCGGTGCTTTGGAGTGCGGCG
>JALYOB010000617.1 GCA_030857085.1 Acidobacteriota bacterium
AGGATCCCCCCTATGGAACGCGCAGTCGCCTGTCGGAAGGGGATCCCTCGACTACGCTATGGATGACACTTCCGGGGCGCTGCGCGGTCACTGGCGACGGGCAACCGCTTAACGCTTCTTCACGCGCGACTCGTCCCTACGAAATCGAACTCACTTCATCAAACCACTTCATCGTCGACTCCCGTCTTCCTGCCCGCGTCTTGGACTTTTCCACGCCGAACTGGATCAGGCGCTCGATCAGGCGGGGGTATTTCATCTCCGTCGCTTCCCACAGCTTCGGGTACATGGAGATGGCGGTGAAGCCGGGGATGGTGTTGATTTCGTTCACGTAGAGGCGGTTCGTGCCGCGTTCGAGGAAAAAGTCGACGCGGGAGAATCCGGAGGCGCCGACGGCTTTGAATGCAGTGATGGCGAGGCGGCGGAACTCTTCGCTTTTGTCGCTGGTGAGCTTCGCCGGGATCACCAGCTGCGATTTGTTGTGCACGTACTTGTCGGCGTAGTCGTAGAAGTCGCCGCCGGAGACGATCTCGCCCGGCACGCTCGCTTCCGGTTTGTCGTTGCCGAGGACGGCCACTTCGATTTCGCGGGCATCGACGCCGCGTTCGATCAGCACTTTCTCGTCGAAGCGCAATGCGTGCTCGATCGCGCGCGGGAGGTCGGCGTCGTTCTTCACCTTCGTCACGCCGACCGACGAGCCGCCGTTCGCCGGCTTCACAAAGTACGGCAGCCGGATCGCGTTGACGATCGCGCGCGTGACCCGTTCGCGCTCGTTCTTCCACTCGTATTCATTGAGCGAAACGTAGTCGACCATCGGCAGCTTCGCCGCGGCGAACGCCTGCTTCATGTGCACCTTGTCCATGCCGACCGCCGACGCGCTCACACCGCTGCCGACGTACGGAAGCCCAAGCATTTCGAGGTAGCCCTGCAGCGCGCCGTCTTCGCCGCCGGTGCCGTGAATCAGCGGCAGGATGATGTCGATCGCGGCATCGCGCGACCAGAGCTCGAACGAAAAGTCCGCATCACCCGCGAGCGCTTTTTCCTCGCCCTCGAGAATGCGCGCGCTCCGTTCGGGCGTGACGAAACGCCCATCGCGGGCAATGCACATTGGCGTGATGAGAATGCGCTCCTTCGGCGCCGCCGCCGCGACGGAACGGGCGGAGAGAACGGAGACTTCGTGTTCGGCGGAACGGCCGCCGAAGAGGAGGATGACGTTGAGAGGGTTCATTGATGGTTGTCCGTTGTCCGTTGTCCGTTCAGGGTCATGTGTCGTGTAGTGACACATAACGGATAACGGACAACGGACAACCGCGTTCAGCGGCTACTTACCCAGCGGAATGCTCCCCAGCAGATACTTCAGATCTTCATCGCGCCAGCGGATGCCGCCGCCGAAGACGAAGGAGGTGTCGTTGAGCGGGTTGTCGATGCCGGAGCGGACGAAGAGCTGCGGGGTGTGTTCGGTTTCTTTGCGGAAGACGTATTCGCCGAGGAGGCGGAGGTGGGGGGCGTTGTCGCGTTTCTTGCCGAAGTCGAACGCCTCGCCGGTGACGCGCAGGCGATCGTTGAAACGGTAGTCCGCGCCGACGCCGCCGGTCGAGTCGAACAGGCCCACGCGCACGGCCAGATCGTCGAGATTCCATCCTGCCTGCGCGGAGATCACGTAATCGCGGTCGTACTTGGTGGTCTGCGTGACGGTGGTCGTCTGCTGGCCGGTCGTCGCATCGGTTTTCGTTTCGACGAACAGCTTGTCGCGTTTGCGGCCACGAGGATCGTCCGCGAGCTCGATGTTGTAGAAGCGATTGCGCTCCGGATTCGGCACGAGGCGCAGGCCGATGGCGGCGCGCGCGCTGCCGGTGGTCGTCTCGACGCCGCCCACTTCCTGCGTGCCGAGGCCGGCGTAGTAATCGGTGTTGATGCCGAGGTCCATCTGAATGCGGGTCGCGCGTCCGAGCGTTTCCTGCAGCGATTTCACGCCGCTCTCGACCGACGACAGCGCGCCGGTCAGACGATCGTGCGCTTCATCGCTGTAGAACAGCTTTCCGACCGTCCCCTCGCCGGCGCGCACGTGGCCGGTGATGTCGTTGAGATTGTCGGCGGTCGTGCGGAGATCGTTCGAGAGACCGCGCAGGTTCTGCACGACCTGGCGCACGTCTTCGCGATTCTCGCCGACCGTGCCGCCGATCTGATTCGCGACCCGGTCGAGCGTTGCCGCGAGGCGGGGGATTTCGATGCGCAGCTGTTCGGTGATGAGGCGCGCGTTGCCGAGCGTCGCGTCGACGTTCGTACGATTCGCGGCGATGAGCGCGCGGATGTCGACGGTGATGCCGCGAACGTTCTCGACGATGTCTTCGAGGCGCTGCTGTCCCTGCGGGCCGCCGACCACGCCGCGCATCGAGGCGGTGATCGCCTTCACGTCCTCAGCAATCGCGGCAACCTGATTGGTGATGTCGTCCATGGAAGCGGTGGGCGTGCTGGCGATCGTGACCACGTCCTGATCGCGCACCGGCGCGCGCTGCGTGCCGGGATCGATCTCGACGTAGCGTTCGCCGAGGAGGCCGAGGTTGGCGATGCGGGCGGAGGCGTCGGAGTGGAGGGGCACGTCGTCGTCCACCTGCATCGTCACCATCGCGCGCCCGTCGGGCAGCGATTTCACGCCGGTGACATGTCCTTTCCGCACGCCGCCGATGCGCACGGTCGCCTCGTTTTCGAGCCCGGCCGCGTTGTCGAACACGACCTTCACTTCGCGAGTCTTGTTCGTCCGCGAGAGGTTGATGTCCTCGATGCGCAGCACGAAATAGCCGAGAACGGCCAGCGCCACGATCATCACCACGCCGACTTTTGCAGCAGAAGTCATTTGTCTACTCCGTGCGCGTTCCGCGCACTCCGTGGATTGAGGATGAAGGATTGAGGATGAAGGATGAAGTCATCGTCATCTGTAATCCTCCATCCTCAATTCTCAATCCTCAATCCCGCACAAGCGGATCGAGTCCCGCTTTGCGCAGCATCTGAAAAAGCGTAGCAAGGGGCAGTCCGACGACGTTCGTGTAGC
>JALYOB010000173.1 GCA_030857085.1 Acidobacteriota bacterium
AGGTGATGGTGCAGGTCGGCGTGCAGTTGCCGGAGGCGGCGTCGAGCAGGGCCTGACGCAGCGAGCCGCTGCCGGTGGCGTTGGTGTTGGTGACGACGAGCGTCGTGCCGTTGACGGCCACGGAGCCGGTGGCGCTGTCGTTCGACGCATCCGTGTCGATCTCGTTCGCGGAAGACGATCCGCTGATGCTGTGCGTGCCGACCGAATTCGTGGTGGTGACGATGTTGATGTTCGCGGTCGCGTTCACGCCGAGGTTGCCGATGGCGCAGGTGACGCCGCCGTTCGCGTAGGTGCAGGGCGTGACGTTGTTGATGTTCGCCGAGCTGTAGGTGAGGCCGGCCGGGATCATCGCGAAGAAGCTCGCGCTGCTCGAGGCAGCGGGGCCGTGGTTCGTGACGGCGAAGGCGAAGTTCGCGTTCGCGCCGACGGACAGCGGACCGGTGGGCGAGGTGGCGGTGACGTGGAGGTCGACCTGATTGAGCTGCACGGTGACCGTGGCGCTCGCGCTGTTGTTGGCAGCGTTCGAGTCGGCGGACGAGGAGACGGTCGCGGTGTTGGTGAACGTGGACGGGGTGGCCGGTGCGGTCGCGTTGATGACCAGCGGGTGCGTGCCGGTGGGAGCGATGGTGACGCTCGCGGTGCAGGTGATCGTCGTGCCGCTCACGCTGCAGTTCCAGCCGGTGCTGCTCGTGCCGATGTTGGTGTGGCCGGCTTCGAGCGTGTCGGTGACGGTGACGCCGCTGACCGAGTCGGGTCCGGCGTTGGCGACGCTGATCGAGTACGCGATCGGAGAACCGACGCCCACCGTAGAAGGTGCGCTCTGCGTGATCGAGAGGTCGGCGTTCGTGCTCACCGTGAGGAGCAGGCCGTTGCTGTCGAACGCATGCAGCATGGTGTGGCCATTGGCGAGCGACGGGAAGGTGTAGGTGCTGAAGTCCCCGGCCGGGCTGCCGGTGAAGGGGATCACCCGGAACGTGTCGCCGGCGAGCGGTTCATAAATCGCGGGGAAGACGATGCTGAGCGTGCCGGAAAGTGACGGCGAGTTCCCGAGCATCAGTTGTCCGTGCTGCGTTCCGGGGACGACGCCGCCGACTCTGATCTTCACTGTGCCGGACGACTGGGTGAAGGTGTTGGCGATCTGCAGGATGCCGGTCTGGACGTCGATCGTGCCGCCGTTGTTCTGCGTCGCCACGCCGATGGCCGCGGTGCCGGTGGAGGTGGTGCGTCCGAGCGTGCCGGTGTTCACGAAGCTGCCGCCGATCGAGCCGGAGAGAACCTGGCCGTCGGCGGTGAAGGTGAAGGTGCCGCCGTTCTGAATCGCGGCGCCTCCCTGCAGCCAGAGGAAGCCGTTGCCGCCGTGCACGATCGTGCCGCCGGCCGCAGTGGCGAGCGTGCGCGTGTCAACGGTCACGGCCGCGCTGCCGACGTTCATGATGCCGCCGCTGGCGATGCGGGTCTTGCCGAAGACGCCGTTCATCGTGCCGCCGCTCCAGTCATAGGTGCCGGTGATGTCGACGATGCCGTTGCCGGTCATCGTGCCGGCGGTGTGCTTGACATTCGCGAGGGTGAGGTTCGAGGGGATGGTGAGCGTGCCGCCGCTGATCTCGACGAGAGCCGTGCCGGTCTGGTTCACGGTGGTGCCGGCTGCGAACGTGTAGGAGTTGCCGGTGCCGATGGTGAACTTCGCGCCGTTGGCCAGATTGATCGTGCCGCTGTTGCTGCCCGTGCTGACCGAGAGGGTGCCGGTGAGCACGTCGATCGTCGCGGTGTTGCCGCTGTTGAGCAGCGTGTCGACGAACTGCACGGTGCCGGTGCCGGCGCTCGTGCGGAAGGTGCCGTTGTTGGTGATCGGCCCGCCGAAGTTGACGTTGTTGAAGGTGATCGGCGAGGTGATGTCGATCGTGCCGTTGTTGGTGATCGTGCCGCCGTTGGTGAATCCGAGGCTGCCGCCGGACATGGTGAACGTGACGCCGTTCGGGATCACGAGTGCGCAATCGAGCGTCTTACCGGCCGTGGTGCTCATCGAGGCACTGCCGCTGGCGCCGATGCTCTTCATGCCGCCGCCGATGGTGCCGCCGCGCCAGTCGAGATTCTTGATGGTCGGTGCGCCGGCGCCGGCGAACGTGCCGCCCGCCACCTTCAGGTTGTTGATGGTGATCGAGGCGCCGGCGCTCAGCGTGCCGGTGTTGAGGACGTGCACGAGCCCCGTGCCGGTGACGTCGCTGCCGCTGTTGAAGTTGTAGGTGTCGGAGTTGATGGCGAGGAACGTTCCGGCGGTGAGCGTGATCGGTGCGGTCGAGGTGCCCGACGCGAGATCGAGCGTGCCGGTCTGCACGTCGACGGTGCCGCCGTTGTGCGTGAAGTCGACGTTGACGAACTGCGTCGTGCCGGTGGTGACCGACTTGCGGAACGTGCCGCTGTTCTGGAATCCGGCGTCGCTGCCGGTGTCGGTGATGGTGCCGTCGCCCTTCACGTCGAACACGCCGTTGTTGACGATCTTGCCTCCGTTCGACATCTCGATGTTGCCGCCGAGCCAGTTCGCGCTGGCGGAGTTGTCGATCGTGAGGAGGCGCTGCGTGAGGGTCTTCGTCGCCGCGCTGCCCATGGCGAGCGTGCCGTTCGCGTGAATGTCGAGAGCGGCGGTGCCGCCGATCGTGCCGCCCGCCCAGTCGAGTTTTCCGTAGACGTCGATCGGTGCGTTGCCGCTGATGTTCGAGTTCGTGAGTGAGAGGACGCCGTCCTGATTGACGGCGGAGAGATCGCTGAGGGTGAGCGTCACACCGCTCGCCAGCGTGAGGGTCTGCGTTCCCGACGCGGTCGAGAGACCGACGTGGATGCTCTTCGCCGACGCGTTGGAGTTGATGGTGACGGTGTAGGTGCCGGTGTTGTCGATGTAGACGTCGTCGCTCGCGGTCGGAACCTGCGCGGGGCTCCAGTTCGCCGCCGTTTCCCAGTTGCCGGTGCCGGCGATCCAGTGAATCGAGCCGGTCACAGTCGCGGCGGCGGAGAGCTCGGAGGTTCCTTCGCTGGCGATCGTGCAGGCGTCGCTGTATGCGGTCGCGGTGACGACGATTTTGTCGCCAACGGTGGCCACGCCCGCAGGAACGGCGAAGGTGGCATTGCTGAGAATCGGGCCGGCGAGGCAGCCGGAGTTGCCGAGGTAGGCGAGCGCCTGCGGCACCGTGTCGCTCGAGGCTTTGTAGACGTCGAGGATGAAGTTGTTCGTCGAAACGCCCGCGCTCGAATTGAGCGAGGCTTTGACGGTGATGGAGCCGGCGGAGTAGTTCGCCTCGCTGATCACCGGGAAGTTCTGGAGGTTGTTCGCGCCGGTGTCGCCGTCGTTGGTGTCGTTGCCGGTCACGCCGTCGTTGGCGAGGTCGATGGCGAGATCGGCGTTCGCGTAGATGGTGTTCTTGCGGATGACGTTGCCGACGGCGGCGCTGGTCGTCGAGACGCTCACACCGTCGGCGCTGTTGTTCGCGATGGTGTTGCCCATCGTCGCGCCGATGCGGTTGTTGGAGGCGACGGTGCCGCTGATGGAGATGCCGCCGCCGAGGTTGGGACGGGCGGTGGTGAGGTCGGTCGCCAGGCCGATGACGTTGTTGTCGACGGTGTTGTCGTTGCCTTCGATGATCACGCCCGCGCCGCTGTTGCCGCTGATGAAGTTGCGCGCGGAGGGGGAGGAGCCGCCGATGGTGTTGAACGCCGCGGCGGCACCGATCCAGAGGCCGGCGACGTTCGGCTGTGAGCCGCCGAGGTCCCCGAGCAGGCCGATGCGATTCGAGGCGAGGATGGCGCCATTGCCTTTGAGCAGGACGCCCGTGTTGGTGTTGCCGCTGACGATGTTGCCGATGCCGCTGTAGCCGATGGAAACGGAGCTGACGCCGTTGTCGACGACGATGCCGTCACTGTTCGGCAGCGCGCCGCTGAGGTCTTTCTTGGTGCCGACGTAGTTGCCGGCGATGGAGACGCTGTTCGAGCCGTTCTGCAGCGAGATTCCGCGCGAGTCGTTGCCGCTGATGATGTTGCGCTGCTCGGGCAGCACGCCGCCGAGCGAGCATTCGTACGTTGCGTCGAAGACGACGCCGAATGCGTTCGCAGCAGCGAGGGTGCCGCTGGTATCGGTGCCGATGTGGCAGCCCTCGACGCGTGAGGCCGAGGTGTCGCCATTGAAGCGGACGCCGATGCCGGTGCCGCCGCCGTAGAAGTTCTGAATGGCGAAGCCTTTGACGACGACGTAGGCGGCCTGGATGTCGAAGCCGACCGGAATGTTGTTCGTGCCGTCGAGGGCGAGGGTGATGATCGCATTCGAAGGCTGGCCGAACGCGTTCGTGTTCACCGTTGCACCCGGCGCGGTGTAGCCGTCGATGGTGAGGTTGCCGACGGTGATCGCGGGGAGCGCGGTGTTGAGGGCGATGGTGCCGGACGTGCTGAATGCGATCGTGCAGGGATTCGCGCAGCCGTTCGCGTTGACCGTGGTGATCGCGTCCCGCAGGGTGCCTGCGCCGGCGTCGTTGATGCTCGTGACGGTGAGCGTCGACGGGATGTTGACGACGTTGACGGTGGTGCTTCCTCCACTCGCCAGAAAATCTCCACTCACACGATTCGCCTGCAGCACGATCGCCTCGGCTGTGTCGTATTGCAGCGGCCCGATCGTGACGCTGTTCGTGCCCGCGGCGATCGTGCCGCTCGTCGTGCCGGAGAGCGTGCCCGTGTTCCCCGCGTTCGTCGCGCGGATGACGTTGACGGCCGTATTCGAGACCACGTTCGTGATCGTGCCGTCGTCCGTCTGCGCGTGCACGACCACGTTGAAGTTCGTGTTCGTCTGCGGCGAGCTGCCGCCGTTGACGCTGGTGAAGGCGAGTTGTGAGGCGGCGCCGAGGCTGCCCGATTCACCCGCGGTCCAGACGCCGTTGACGCTGGTGATGCCGGACTGGCTGGCCACGTGCGTCGAGGCGTTGACGCTGCCGTAGCGCGTCCAGGTGCCGCTGTCGTAGTTCGCGACGACGTAGTTCGCTTCGGTGCCGGCGTTGACGTCGCTCGCGTTCCACGAGAGGTTGAGCGTGACGGTGCCGAGGCTGGTGGCGTTGGAGAGCGTCCAGTAGCGCTTGAGGGTGTTGGTGCCGGTGGTCGACGGAGGAATCGCGCCATCGCTCACCATGGCCATCAGGCTGCCGGCGTTGGAGGGCGTGACGGTGATGGGCGAGAAGGTGGTCGCCGTGCCGATGGGGAAGGTCGTGCCGATGCTTGCGGGGAGTTGCTGGAACGAGAGCGTGCCGACGATCCAGCCGCTGGTCGCCGTCACGACGCCGCCGGTGATGACGTGCATGACGTTGGCGCCCATGTCGACTTTGCCGGCGCCGATGATGTTGACGTCCTTCACGTTCACGCTGTGCTGGAACGTGACGCCCACGGGATTGTAGAAGTTGGCGGTGTAGAGGTTCGCGGTGTTCGTGCCGCTCCAGGTCTGCTGCGCGCTGCCGGAGAAGCCGACCGCGCCGGCGCCGGCATTGAACGGGCCGTTGTTGACGACGTTGCCGTGGAGCGAGACGCTGGCGGTGCCGATCGAGACCGCGCCGTCGTTGGTGAAGGTGCTGTAGACCGTCAGCGTGTTGCTGCCGATGTCGAGCGTGCCGGCCATGATCTGCAGCTCGTTCGCAACGTTGGTGGTGCCGTCGAGGGTCGCCGTGCCGGCGCTCTTGTTGATGACGAGCTTCTGGTAGCTGGCCGCGGCGACGATCTGGCCGCTGTTGCCGTTGTACGTGACGACCGAGCCGGCGCTGAGGCTGAGCGCGACCGCGGATGCGACGGTGCCGCCGATGGAGAGATTGCCGCTGCTGACGATCGTGCCGTCGCCGTTGACGTCGGAGGAGAACGACGTGGTGTTGCCGGCGATGTTGAACGTGACGTTGTTGGTGCCGTTGTTCCAGACGAAGAATTCTTCGGCGACGTTGAGCGGACCGCTGACGGTGTGCGTCACCGGACCGCCGATCGACTGGATGTAGAGCTTGCGGTAGGCGACGCTTGCGTCGATGGTCTGCGGCAGCGCGGACTGGTAGACCACTGCGTTGCCCGGTGCCATGAAGAGCGCGGCGCGGGGCGTGGGAAAGGTGGTGGCGCTGGCTGCGCTGCCGAGTTTGAGCACGCCGGCGCTGCCGATGTTGACGCTCGAGGTGCCGCCGCTGTTGAGCGCGATCTGGTAGCCGCCGTCGTCGAAGACGCCGGAGGTGAGGGTGAAGTTGCCGTCGACGGCGATCGGGCCGTTCATCGTGGCAGTGCCGCTCGGCTTGTTCACCGTGAAGTTCTGAAAGGTGTAGGTGTTGATGGTCTGCGGGCCCGCTCCATTGAAGAGGATCGTCGCGCCGCTGGTCATGTTGATCGTGCCGCCGTTGCCAAGGTCGCCGCCGATTTCGAGCGTGCCGACGTTGGCAGCCATGGAGATCTGCGCGTTCGCGGCGGTGCCGCTGAAGACGAGATCGTTGGCGATGGTGAGCGTGCCGCCTGCGGCGGTGTACTCGACTTTGCTCGCCGTCGAGGTGCCGCCGCCGATCGCGACGTTGCCGTTCACGACGTCGACCGTGCCGCCGTCGATCGTGAGCGTGCTCGTGCTGCCGAAGATGGCGGGGTTGATGAGGATCGCGCTGCCGAGTGCTTCGACGCTGAGCGCACCGCCGGAGATCACCTGCAGCTTCTTGTTCCCGGTGGTGGTGTTGAACGTCACCGAGTTGATCGTCTGCGCGCTGTTGACGAGCACCGTATCGCTGCCGGTGATGGTGACGGTGTCGCCGACCCCCGGCACGCCGTTCGGCGACCAGGTCGCAGGGGCGTTCCAGAAGCCGCCGCCGGTGCCGTTACTCGTATAGGCGATCGTGGCGCTCGCCGCCGGTGCAAAGATCAGAAACAGCACCATCAGCAATGCGGATTGAATGCGATTCATGCAGCTCTCCTCGAAGCGACAAGGCTGCGCACACACGGATGTCCGCCTGCGCGCCAGTTCATTTCTCGATTGGTTTGGACCGTGAGTACGCGGAATTGTAGCTCAGAATAACTGAAGCTGCATCCCTGGATTCCCGATCAATGTACGGGCATCAGGCGAGGGCGGCCGTGACGCAGGCCACATTCCGCTCGAGAAACCGCCGCGAGAATCGTCGGCATGCTGCGATTTGCTCTCGTTTTCCTGGTCTGGTCGTGGTCCGCGCTCGCGCAGGCGCCGGTGCGCGGAGGGGAGTTGCCGGCGCCGCTGCCTCTGTTCCCGCCGTCGAACTGGTGGAACACGGACATCTCGCGCGCGCCGGTCGATCCGAACAGCGCGGCGTTCGTGAATTTCATCGGCGCCACGCGCGGCATGCATCCCGATTTCGGCGGCGACAGCGGCGATGCGGAAGCGCCGATCTACGGAATGCCGTACGTCGTCGTCTCCGGATCGCAGCCGCTCGTGCCGGTGACGTTCGAGTATGACGACGAAAGCGATTCCGGCGCGCCGGGACGTCCGCCGGGCTATCCAGTCCCGGAGGAGGCAAAGACGCAGCAGAAGTGGATCGAGGGCGGTCTCGCCGGCAGCGATCCGCGCGCGGACGGCGATCGTCACATGCTGATCGTCGATCGCGATCACCGGATTCTGTATGAGCTGTACGCGCTGCACTGGACCGGCTCGCGCTGGGAGGCAGGTTCGGGTGCGATCTTTCCGCTCGATTCGAATGCGCGGCGGCCGGATGGCTGGACGAGCGCGGACGCCGCGGGGCTGGCGATTCTGCCGGGTCTCGTGCGCTATGACGAGGTGTACGGTCCCGATCCGATTCGCCACGCGTTCCGGGTGACGGTGCGCGCCACGAACGGCTATGTATTTCCGGCGTCGCATCGCGCGGGGAACACGAGCGGTGCGCTGCCGATGGGCGCGCGCCTGCGCCTCAAAGCGAGCGTTGACCTCACCGCTTCTCACCACCGCTGCAGAAGATCTTTCAGGCGATGAAGACGTACGGACTGATCGTGGCGGACAACGGCTCGGATCTCTACGTGACCGGAACGTACGACACGCGCTGGGACAACGACCTGCTCAATCCCGCCTTCCGCGCGATCACGGCCAGGGACTTCGAGGTGGTGCAACTCGGATGGGAGCCGGCGGGCGGGCGGCGGAGGGCGGTGAGGCACTAGTAGCGAGTGGCGAGTAGTGAGTTGCCAGGGCTGTTTCGCCTGGCCGACAAGCGTTGGACCTCGCGGCCGAGGAG
>JALYOB010000618.1 GCA_030857085.1 Acidobacteriota bacterium
GGCCAAGCCTCCGCGACACTCGTGTGAATTCGACGCACTCTGTCGCGGAGGCTTGGCCTGCAAGCGGGGTCCGGGGCCCGCGGCCCCGGCCGCCGGAGGCCCCTCGTCGGTCTCTCTGTTGACAATGCCCCACAAGCCGCGAAAACTCGGGCACACATGCGACCTCCGGTGTCCCTCACGCGGCTCGTTGGGCGCGAGCCCGAGCTCCGCGACATCGAGCGGCTCGTCTCGGCACAGCGGCTCACCACACTGACCGGAGTCGGCGGGAGCGGGAAGACGCGACTTGCGTCCGAAGTGGCGTTGCGGCTCGACTGGAAACGGGCCGACAGCGTGGCATGGGTCGAGCTGGCCGCGTGCTCCGATCCGCAGCTCGTGCCGCAGCAGATCGCGGCCGTGCTCGCGCTGCGAAACACAGCGGGATGCGGGACGGTCGCGGCGATCGTCGAAGCATTGCGCGAGCGCGAACTGCTGCTGGTGCTCGACAACTGCGAACATGTCATCGACGCGTGCGCCGAGCTCACGTCCACGTTGCTCGCGCAGTGCCCGCGACTGAACGTGCTCGCCACCAGTCGCGAGCCCTTGGGCGTGGCGGGCGAGCGGGTGTGGCCGGTGCCGCCGATTGCGGCGAATGAAGCGGCCGAATTGTTCGTCGATCGCGCGGCCGCCGTCGAGCCGTCGTTCGCGTTGACGGAGAGCAATCGCGACGTGGTGCTCGAGATCTGTCGCCGCCTCGACGGCATCCCGCTGGCGATCGAGCTCGCGGCTGCGCGCGTGCGCGTGCTGACGCCGGAACAGATCCTGGCGCGGCTCGAAGATCGCTTCGCCATTCTCGCGGGCGGCGCGCGCACCGCGATCGCGCGGCACCGCACATTGCGCGCGACCATCGACTGGAGTTACGCACTGCTCACCGCGCGCGAACAGACGTTGCTCGCGCGATTGGCTGTGTTCTCCGGCAGCTTCGCCCTCGAACAGGTCGAAGTCGTCTGCAGCTGTCCGGAGATCGACGCGAGCGAGATGCTCGACCTGCTCTGCAGCCTCGTCGACAAATCGCTCGTCGTCGCAAATCGCAAGACCGCGGTGCGTTACTCGCTGCTCGAAACCATTCGCGAATACGCGTCCGAAAAGCTCGCGGCGATGTCCGACGCGGTCGACGTGCAGCGCCGTCATGCACTCGCCTTTCTGGCCATCGCGCGCGACGCGGCGCCGGAGATGATGACCGGTACGGTCGCACGATTCGATCGCCTCGACGCCGATCACGACAACGTGCGCGCGGCGCTGACGTGGAGCCTCGACCATGAGCCGGACGCGATCGCATTGCCGCTGGCGGCGGCGTTTCGCTGGTACTGGTATTACCGCATTCTCTGGAGCGAAGGGCTGCGCTGGATGTCGCGCGCGCTGGAACGCTCGTCCGACGCGCTGACCACCGACCGCGCCGGCGCCCTCACTGCCGCCGGCACCTTCTCCGTCTTCCTCGGCGACCTCGAACGTGGCCGCGGCCAGCTCGAACGCGCGGAGTCGATGTGGCGCACGCTCCATGCGCCGCGCGAACTCGCATTGACGCTGATCCCGCTCGCGCAGACGCTCGCGACGATGGGCGATCTCGATGCCGCCGAACAACGCGCGGCGGAAGGTCTCGCGGTCGCGCGCACGGATGGCTCGGAGTGGGAGGTCGCGTACTGCCTCACCAACGGCGCCGCGTTCATCGCGCAACGCCGCGGCGACTTCGACGCGGCCGATCGCGCGCTCGAAGAAGCGGAGCGCATCTGGACTCCCACCCGTCACGTCCTCGGCCTCCCTCTCGTGCTCAATGCGCGTGCGGTCGTCGCATTGCGCCGCAATGATCTCCGCGCCGCCGCACGCTTCGCTCGCGCCGCGCTCAACGAAACGCGCGCACGTTCGGATGGCTGGTTCTCCGCACGCGCGCTCCGCATCCTCGCCTTCACCTCTCCCGATCCGCACCGCGCCGCCCGCCTCCTCGGCGCCGCCGGCGCGATGTTGCGCGCGATGGCGGCCGGCATGCTGCTGCACGAGAAAGGCGATCACGACCGGCTCGTCGCGCGCCTCCGCGAATCTCTCGGTGACGATGTCTTCGAATCGGCATTGCGCGAAGGCAGCGGGATGACCTTCGACGATGCCTGCGAGCTCGCGCTTTCCGGCAGCGACGATACGCAATCGATCGACGCAGCATCCGAGCCGCTGCTCGAAGTGCGCGATCTCGGTCCGCTGCAGATCACGATCGGCGGCAAGCCTCTCGCGCAGGAAGCACGCGCCTCCGGCCGCGCCCGCGAGCTGCTCGTCTATCTGCTCGCGCATCCGCAGGGCCGCACGAAGGAGGAAGTGGGCGTCGCGTTCTGGCCCGACGCTTCGGCGGATCAGGTGAAGAATTCGTTTCACGTCACCCTCCACCGCCTCCGCAAGCTCCTCGGCTCCTCGGACGCAGTGACAGCCAACGGCGCGCGCTACACAATCACCCTCCCTCACGCGGTTGCGTCACGCCGCTTCGAGTCGGAGATGCAATCCGCACTGCGCCAGCGAGAGGTCGCCGCACTCGAATCCGCGGTCGCGTTGTACGAAGGCGATTTTCTGCAAGGCGAAGATGCGGGCGAGTGGTGTCTCCCGATCCGCGCGCACCTCCGCCAACTGCATCTGCGCGGCCTGTACGCGCTCGGCCAGTTGCTCGAATCGCGCGGCCGCTACACGGATGCCGCGGATGTCTACACGCGCGTCACCGCACGCGAGCCGTTCCACGAAGCAGCGTGGCGGCAACTGATGATCTGCCGCGCGCGACTCGGCGCCCGCTCGGAATCGCTGCTGCTCTATCGCCAGCTCGAACAACGCCTGCGCGACGATCTCGAAGCATCGCCCGAACCGGAGACCGCGCTGCTCTATCGGCGGTTGCAACAGAACGAGTCGGTGTAATCGGCGACGGGCGACGACGGGGGCCTCCGGCGGCCGGGGCCGCGGGCCCCGGACCCCGCTTGCAGGCCCAGCCTCCGCGACACTCGTGCGAATACAACGAACTGTGTCGCGGAGGCTGGGCC
>JALYOB010000619.1 GCA_030857085.1 Acidobacteriota bacterium
GTCGTACTGCATGTTCGCCGGATTGACCTGAAAGGTCGCGCCGGTGCGGCGATCGAGATGGGGATCGAGGTAGACGCGGAACCAGTCGGATTCCACGGCCGTGTCGCGGCGCCCGAGGACGGTGGTGACTTTGGAGCGGTCGTGCAGATACGCGCCGAAGTAGATCGCCTCGTCGTCGTACACGATCTTCACGACCGTCTCTTCGGTGGACGGTTTTCCTTCGTCGGGATCGCGCTGCGTGAAGCCGGTGATCTCTTCGGCCCCGGCCCAGGCGGCGTCGGAAAGATCGCCGTCGATCGACGGCGCCTGCTGCACGCGCGTGGCGTGGAACGTCTGCGGTGACGCCGCGGGCGGCGGAGTTTGCGCGACCGCCGAGACGGCAACCGCGAGACACACGAATAGCGGGAGGATGCGCATGAAAGGCTCCTTACAGGTGTAAGCGATTTGAGGCTTTGGTTATCGGGTGTCGGTTGTCGGTTGTCGGTCAGGCGCGATGGCTCATCGGAACCGGCAACCGGCAACCGGCCATCACCGTGTGAGTCCGGCCACGATCGTCTCCGGCACGTCGGCTTTGCGGAGCATTTCGATCAGCCACTGCTGCTGCTCCGCGTCGGTCGTCCAGCGGCCTTCCCACGTACTGCCGCGTGCGTCGCGGCGGTAGCTGCGATCGGTGGTGGGGGTCTGCTCGTGCACTTCGAGGAAGGCGTTTCCGGCGAAGGTGACCGTGCCGGCGGCCGCATCGATGTTCACCCGTTCCGCATGTACCTGTCCGGAGGATTTCTCGCCCTTGCAGTCGCGGTCGAACATCACGTTGACGCGCCAGAGGCCGGAGGCTGTGTGGCGGCTGCGCGCCGGCGCGGCGGCAACGGAATCGGTCGCGGTCGCGCTGCTCGCGGCAGTCGTCGAGCACGACTTCTCCCCTCTCCGTGCGGCCGCAGCGGGGTGGCCGTCGTACTGATTCGTGGCGCCGCGGAGGACCTGCGTGAGGAGATAGCGCGCCTCGCTGTTCCACGGCTGTTCCACGTCGCCGATGCGATAGATGAACTCGGCGCCGGTCGCGGAGGCGATCGCGCGAATCTCGCGCATCGTGCCGTCATCCGACTTCAGCTTCGCCCGCACGAATCCATCCGGTCGCGTGAAGCGGACGTCGCTGCCGATCGTCGCCACCTCCGCCGCTTCAGCGGTGAACCAGATGAACTGCGAGCCGTCTTCGGAGTAGTAGGTGAGCGTCGAACCGGGTTGATCGAACAGCGCGTACGACGAGCTCACCGGCTCCACGGCGCGCACCGGCTCCGCCATCGGCGCCGGCATCGCTTCCCTCGCCCGCTGAGGATGCACCGGCATGACGACGTCGGCCACTTTGCTGACGGCCGGCAGAATCGCTTTCGTCACCGGCTTCGCCGCACCGGCGAGCACCGCAATCGGCCGCGTCGATGCGCGCACGACGCCGACCACCATCCCCGGCGCGAACACGGAGGTGATGCCGACGACGAAGAGCGCGATCAGCACACGTACCGACAGACGCAACGGCGCGCTCGGACGTGCACGCAACACGCGCGTCACCCGTACGATCAGGTTCGATCCCTCCTCCGCCATCCCCGCAACGGCAGGCGTTACCGGTCCGGCATGCGCGGCAAGCTCCGCGAGCGTCTCGACCAGCGCCTTCTGATTGCCGGTCTGCAGCACGGCCGCGTCGTCGCACAGGAACTCCGCGGTTTCTTTCATCTTCGCCTGCACCACCCAGTTCAGCGGCTGGAAGCAAAGCACCGCCTTCAGCACCTCCGCCACCGCGAGCCAGTGCGGATCGCGGCGCACGAGATGTCCGAGCTCGTGCGCGAGGATCGTCTCGCGCTGCTCTTCCGTGAGGCGGCTGAAGACCACTTCGGGAACGACGATCTCCCACCCCATCATCGCCACCGGCGAGCGCACGCCCGCGGATTCGGTGAGCCGCACCGGACGTTGAATGCGCGCGGTCGCGCAGAGGCGATCGAGCAGCGCGCGATCGGGTCCGACCAGCACTTCCACGCGATCTTTCACTGCGGCGAGAAAGCGATTGCGTCCGAGCGCGAGACGCGCAAGGAGAAGCAGCAGCAACGCCGCGTATGCCAACGGGAGATACGAATCGAGTCCGCGCTTCTCTGCAGGTGCGGCGATGTTGTTGTGCTGGGCGCCCAAGCGGAGCGGCGTCGTCATCGCGACAGGCGCCGGCGGCAGTTCCATCGTCACGCGCGCAGGAGCGTTGCGCGGCAGCAGCCGCTCGAACGGCACGGTCATCTGCAGCGTCGTGGTCACCACTGCGCCGACCAGCGCGATCTTCCACAGCGTGTCGCGCACCGAGGCGGAGCGGATCCAGCGGACGGCCAGCCAGACGGCGGTGATCAACAGCGTGCTGTGAATCAGGTACGTCACAATCCAGGCAGAGACACTCGCGCTCATTTGCGCTCCTTCTTCTCTTTTTTCTCCCACTCGCCGAGGAGCGAGCGGACGCGCTCCACATCGCCGGGCGCGACTTCCTTCGCCTCGAGCGCGTGGCTCACGAGCGCCGGGAGGTTCCCGGCGAAAATCTGATCGAGGACATTGCGGACTTTTGCGCGGCCGACCTCGTATCGCGTCACGGTCGGCTCGTAGATGAACTCGCGTCCTTCGACGCGATGCGCGAGAAAGCCCTGTTTTTCGAGGCGCGCCATCATCGTCCCGACGGTCTTTTTGGCGAGGCCGGTCGAGTCGATGAGCGCTTCATGGACGTCCGTGACGCTCGCAGTGCCGCGCCGCCAGACCTCCTGCATGATGGAGAGCTGCAGGTCAGTGAGCTCGTGCAGATTCTTCTTCATATCTTACGGCTGTAAGACTAGACGAGAACCGCGGCCGTCACTCGTGTTTGGGACAGATGGTCGAAGGTGTGCGATGAACGGTTTTTGCGCTCTTCACAACTTTGCGCGACGGGATGACAAAGCGGTGACTGGCGTCACCGCACTCCAGAACCGCGGGTTCGCGGAGACGCAGGCGATGGTCGCTTGTCGCATGAGGCGAGAGGTGGGGGG
>JALYOB010000174.1 GCA_030857085.1 Acidobacteriota bacterium
TTCATGCGCCACTCTTCGACGTCACCATCACGCGGGACGAGGATCGGCTCGCCGTAGCAGTACACCGCTCTGGTGAACGGCCACGGCACCACCATCCGGTCCCAAGATCCGAGCAACTTTTTTTTTTAGCGGCAAAGGCCATCGGAAGGATGGGCAGCCCGGTCATCTGTGCCGCAAAGATCACACCGGGTTTGGCCACGCGCGCCGGCCCGCGCGGGCCGTCGGGCGTGAAGACGAGATTGCTGCCGCCGCGCGCTTTGCGCACGAACTCGCGCAACGCGGCATTCGCACCGCGCGACGACGAGCCGCGCACGACGCCAACGTCGTAGAAGCGAAACACCTGCGCGCTGATCTCGCCGTCTTTCGATTGCGAGCTCATGACCGTGATCGGCCGGCGAAACTTCGAATGCAGCATCGTCAGCAGATGCGCGTGCCAGAACGTGAGGATGTATTGCGGCGTCGACTCGATGCGCTCGACGTGCGCGTGCTTCGCGCGCAAGGACGCGCTGAGCGTGCGCACGAAGAAGGCGGCGAAAACGTACAGCATCCGGCGACCCATTACGCGACCACCTCGTCGTCGACGAATTGCAGATCGTAGAGCTTGCGATAGACACCGCGCCGCGTGAGGAGCTCGTCGTGCGTTCCCACTTCGACGATGCGGCCTTTGTCGAGCACGACGATCTTGTGCGCGCTGCGGATGGTCGAAAGGCGATGGGCGATGACGAGCGTGGTGCGGCCGCGCATGAGGTTGTTGAGCGCCTGCTGCACGAGCCGCTCCGATTCGGTATCGAGGGCCGAGGTCGCCTCGTCGAGGATCAGGATCGGCGGATCTTTGAAGAGCGCTCGCGCAATCGCGAGACGCTGGCGTTGGCCGCCGGAGAGCAGCACGCCCGCCTCGCCGACGATCGTGTCGTAGCCATTCGGCAGCGCGGCGATGAACTCGTGCGCGTTCGCCGCTTTCGCGGCTTCGATCACTTTCGCTTCGTCGACGTTCGCGCGGCCGTAGGCGATGTTGTTGCGCACGGTGTCATTGAACAGAATCACTTCCTGCGTCACGAAGCCCATCAGCCGGCGGAGCGAGACGAGGCTGACGTCGCGCAGGTCGATGCCGTCGATGGTGATGCGCCCGTCGGTGACGTCGTAGAAGCGCGGCAGCAGATTGACCAGCGTCGACTTCCCTGCCCCGCTGCCGCCGACGAGCGCAACGATCTCGCCGGGCGCGACGTTCAGCTCGACGTTGCGCAGCACCGGCGGCGCAGCAGCCGCGTCACTGTGCGCAGCGCGGATGGAATCAGAACGCGACTCGCGCGCGGAGTACGCGAAGGTGACGTTCTCGTAGTGAATGCCGCTGCCGACGCCCTGCAATGCGATCGCATCTTTTTTCTCGACCACTTCATTCGGCACGTCGAGCATCTGAAACACTCGTTCGGCCGCGGAGAGTGCGGTGTTGAGCGAGAGATTCACTTTGTTCAGCTTCTTGACCGGCGCGTACATCATCGCCAGGGCGGCGACGAAGCTGACGAACGAGCCGGTCGACAGCGTCCCCGCGGCAATGCGCGACTGCGCGTACGCGAAGAGCATGACCATGCAGACGCCCGCGAGCAGTTCCATCACCGGCGAAGTCAGCGCCTGAATGCGCTGCGCGCTCAGGTTCCAGCGCAGATGGCGGCGCGTGGCCTCGCGGAATCGATCGATTTCGAACGGCTCCATCGTGAATGCCTTCACGATGCGCACGCCGCGAATGGTCTCTTCGAGCAGCGTCGCGATCTCCGCCATCCGTTCCTGCGAACGATGCGTCGTCTTGCGCAGCCGCTTGCCGAACTGCACGACCGGCACGACGATGAGCGGCGCGCCGACGAAGCTCACGAGCGCGAGGACCGGATTGATCACGAAGACGTACACGATCAGCCCGACGAGCGTGACCGACTCCTGCAGCAGGTCGCCCATCCGCGTGGAGACCGCGGCCTGAATCGCATCCGCATCCGAGACGACGCGGCTGACCATCTCTCCTGTCGATCGATCGGCAAAGAAGCGATGGCTCTGATGAATGATCCGTTCGTACAGCTGATTGCGCAGGTCGCGCACGGTGGAGAGGCCGACCTTCTGAAACGAATACTCGGAGAGAAACGAGGTGACGGCGCGCACGAGAAAGACGATCAGCAGAATCGTCAGCACGCGTTTCCACTTCAGCGACGGATCGGAGTTCCACCAGCGATCGAAGCGCTGTTTGACGCGATAGACCGGCAGCGCGAGATCGCGCAGAGTAGAGTCCGCCGGCGTGACGCTCGGCGCTTGCTGCACGGCAACGACGCGCTTGTTCGTCAGCACTTCATCGAACAGCGGACGCACGAGCGCGACGATCACCGTCTGCGTCAGCGCGAAGACGATCATCGAGCCGAACGCCACCAGCGCCCAGCCGGTGTATGGGCGCAGGTATCGATAGAGACGGCGGAGGGGCTTCATCCACGCACCATCTTATGGATTTCTTCGGCCACGCGCCGCGCCGCGCCGGGCGTGCCGAGCTTTCCCCGCACTTCGGCCAAATTCGCGCAGACCTCTTCGTAATGTCCGGGCGCGACCAGGTTGCGCACTTCTTCGGCGATCCGCGCGCCGTTCACGTCGTCCTGGATAAGCTCCGGCACGACCCGTTTTCCGGCCACGATGTTGACGAGAGAGAAATGCGGCAGCCGCACGAGTCTGCGCGCGAGGAGATACGTCGCCGCACTCAGCCGGTACATCACCACGACCGGCGTGCCGAGGATTGCCGACTCGAGCGTGGCCGTACCGGAGGATGACAATGCAACGTCGGCCGCGGCAACCGCTTCGCCGCGATCGCCCTCGACGATCGGGACCTCGACGTTGCGCTCGCGCATGATGGCCGTGAGCGCATTGCGATCGATGGTCGGGGCGAGGACGGCGTACGCATCGACGTTGCGTTCTTTGCGCAGGATCGCGACCGCGTCGAGCATCGGCGGTAACAGCGACTGCACTTCCATCCGCCGCGATCCCGGCAGCAGCGCAATGCGCAACGCATCGCTCCTGCGCGGCGGACGGACGATCTCGCCGAGTTGTTCCATCAGCGGATGGCCGACGTATGTCACCGGCACGTTGTGCTTCCGATAGAACTCTTCCTCGAACGGGAAGATGACGATCATCCGATCGACGTATTTCGCGATGTGCCGCACTCTCCCCTTCCGCCACGCCCACAATTGCGGGGAGATGTAATAGACGACGCGCAGCCCGAGCTCTTTGCAACGCTTCGCGACGCGCAGATTGAAATCGGGATAGTCGACCAGCAGCACCGCATCCGGCCGCTCGGCTTCAATGCGCTCCATCAGCTCCGCGAACACGCGCCGGAACATCGGCAGATGCCGCAAGACATTGAACAAACCGACGATTCCGAGCTCGCTCGCGTGATGCAGCAGCGTCATCCCCTCGCGCGCAAGGAGATCGCCGCCGAGGCCGAACGTCTCGAGATTCGGCTGAAGATGTTTGAGCTCGCGCACGACTTCCGACGCGTGCAGATCGCCGGACGCTTCTCCGGCCACGACGGAAAGCTTCACTCGGAGTTCCTCGGAGTTCCTCGGGTTCCTCGGAGTTCCTCGGAGGAGATAAAAGCCTCGCCAAAAGCGCCCTTGAGCCTCGGCCACTCCGAGGAACTCCGAGGCACTCCGAGGAACTCCGAGGAACTGGCTTTCATCGCGGGAACGCAAACATCACCCACCCGAGGGCGATGCCGCCGAAGAACAGAGACGAGAAGATGACGAGGAAAGAGCGGATGCGTTCTTCGCGCGTGTCTCTCCAGAGCAGCGCAAAAAAAAGGGCGGTACCGAGAGCGTACAGGAACATCAGCGTCACGTGATTGCGGAGCAGACTCATTTGCGCCCCGCCGCGATGTCATAGCAGTCGACGACGAGCAGCAGGTTCATGAGACCCGCAGTCAGCGTGAACATGCGTCCATATTCGAACGTCGGCGAAGTGACCGTGCCGTGTGCGCCGAAAATCCAGGCGGCGAAGTAGAGAACGCCCGAGCCAATCGAGCCGGCGGTGGCGAGGCCGGTAATCCAGTCATGCGCTTCGCTCGGCGTATAGATGCTGCCGTCAATGGCCACGCCAATCAGGAACAGAGAGGTCACAATCACACAGAACGTAATCGCCACCGCGCGGCGGCCGAGCAAGAAATGGCCGGCGCCGGGGAAAAGGTACGCGAGGAGCATCGCGGCGAATGCGCGCGATTTCATGCGGAGAACTGCTCTCCGCTCAATGACTCGAAATGCGGCAGGAGCTTGTCATACGTGACGTCGAGCTCCTCGGGCACAAGGCGCGTGCGCGCAGTCACGGTCATGAAATTCGAGTCGCCGCCCCAGCGCGGCACGATGTGCACGTGATAGTGATCGGCGACACCCGCACCGGCCACAGAGCCGAAATTCATCCCCACATTGAAGCCGTCCGGGCGATAGACGTCCGACAGAATGCGCTGCGCTTCTGCAGTGAGCCGAATCAATGCACGCAGGGATTGGTCGCGCGACTCGAACAGACGCGCCTCATGCGCGACCGGCGCAACCATGAGATGCCCGTTCGTATAAGGGAACTTGTTGAGCATCACCAGCGCGTCGCCGGTCCGGAAAAGCGTCAGCGCCTCGCGCATGGTTTCGGTCGTGGCCGCGATGCAGAAAATGCAGCCCGCCGGCTGGTCGGATTTCGGCGCCGTCAAGTAGGGATATCTCCAGGGAGTGAAGAGGGTGTGCATGAACCGGAATTGAAAATTGAAAATTGAAAAGTGAAAAAGCGCGCGGCGTGGAGTGCCGATTTTTCAATTTTCAATTTTCAATTTTCAATTTGTCGCTATTCGCGCGCGGCGGCCGCCGTCTCGGGAGCAGGTGCATCACTGCCCCCCTCGCCAAGCGCCTTATTAATCAGCTCCTTCAGCTCCTTGCCGGGTTTGAAGTACGGGATTTTCTTGGAAGGCACTTCGACTTTTTCGCCGGTTTTCGGATTGCGGCCTGTGCGGGATTTACGGCTGCGGAGGCGGAAGCTGCCGAAGCCGCGGAGCTCGATTTTCTGGCCGCCGCGGAGGGAGTCGACAATGGAGTCGAAGACGATGTTGACGATCGTCTCGGCCTGTTTCTTCGTGAGCTGCACGACGCGCGCGACCTCGTCGACCAGTTCGGCCTTGGTCATCACGCCGGCATTGAGCTCCACCATTCCGGCGTCGTCGTCCTGCTCGTCCTGTTCGAGATCGAAATCGTCGTTTTCGTCCAAGGGCTCCTCCTGGTCGGCGATCCTTACCAATGGTAGAGAAACTGCGGCAGACGGCGGCTCACGACGCGCTGGATCAGCGATTCGGCCTCGCCGCCACTGAGCAGTTCGAGCAGCGTCGACTCGCGGCGCTTCGGCCACAACTTGTCCGGCTCGCCTTTCACGCCCGCGAGCTTGCCCGCAGTGCGTACGGCGTCGTCGATGCTTCCGAGCTCGTCGACGAGCTTCAGCTGCAATGCCTGCTCGCCCGTGAAAATGCGGCCGTCCGCAATGCGCGCCACTTCCTCATGTTTCATCTTGCCGCGGCGTCCCTGTACGACGTCGCGCACAAATTGCGAGTGCAACTGCGAAACGATTCCCTGAAAATACTGCCGCTCCGCGGGCGTGAGCTCGCGATACGGCGAGCCGGCATCTTTGAGCGCGCCGCTGGTGATCGTCTCCGGCTTGAGCTTGGCCCACTGCACGAGCTCTTTCATGTCGAACCATTGCAGGATCACGCCAATGGAACCTGTAATGGAGCCGGGATTGGCCACAATGCGATCGCACGCGGCCGCAATGTAAAAACCGCCCGATGCAGCAACGCTGTCGAGCGAGGCCACAATGGGCTTGCCCGAATCGGCGCGTGTGCGGCGGATCGCGGAGTAAATCTCCTGCGACGGCGCAATCGACCCGCCCGGACTATTGATGCGGATCACAATCGCTTTGACGCTGCTGTTCTCAGCGTACTTCTTCAGCGCGTCAATGGCCTCGCGCGACTCGGCGATCTCCCCTTCAATGGGAACGACCGCCACTTTGTCGCCGCCGATGCTCAATTCATTGGAGTCGTTGCCGACCGCGAACGCGAGGAGCGCCAGGAAGAACATCCCCGCAAAGACCACCACGCAACCCGTCAATGCGCCGAAGAAAAACGTACCCGCGCGCGATTTGCGCGGCGGCGGCAACGGTGGCGGGACGTTCGTCGTCTGCGGAGACTCGAGCTCGGACATGCGTCGACTCAGCTCTGCTGCGGGTGCGTCTCCGCGTCGGATGCGTCGGCCTCGCCTGCAACAGGCGCGGCGTCGTCATGCGCCTCGTGATGTGCGGCCGCGTAGTGCGCACGTTCTTCGTCGCTCAAAGGCTCGACATCGCGCGTGGTGAGGCCGATCTTCCGCTCGTTCGAATCGATCTTGATGATGCGCGCACGCATCACGTCGCCGACCGCAAACGCCTTGTCGAGTTTCTGCCGCGGATCGCGCTGCACTTCGGAAACGTGCGCGAGCCCTTCGACACCATCGGCCAGACGAATGAACAGACCAAAGTCGGTGATCTTGGAGACCACACCCACGACCTCGTCGCCAAGGTTGTGGTCTTTGGCGAAATTGTCCCATTCGTTCGGGAGGAACTCGCGGATCGACAAGGAGAGGCGCTGATTGTCGCCATCGACATTGATGACGCGCGCACGCACCACTTCGCCCTTCTTGAGCACCTCGCTGGGATGCTTGAGGCGGCGGTGCCACGACATGTCGGAGATGTGAATCAGGCCGTCGATGCCGTCTTCCACTTCCACGAACGCGCCAAAGTCGGTCAGATTGCGCACCCGTCCTTCAATGACGGTTCCGACGGGATAACGATCGGAAATCGTGTCCCACGGATTCTGTTCGAGCGCTTTGAGCGACAGCGAAATGCGGCGATTGGCGACGTTCACATCGGAGACGACCGCTTCCACGGTGTCGCCGATGTTCATCACTTTGGCCGGATGGCGGATTTTCTTGGTCCACGACATTTCACTGACGTGGATGAGACCTTCGACGCCGTCTTCGAGCTCGACGAATGCGCCGTAATCGGTCAATGAAACGACATGGCCTTTGACTTTGCTGCCGAGGGGATAACGATCGGCAACGTCGAGCCAGGGATCGGCGGATTTTTGTTTGTAGCCGAGGGAAACGCGCTCCGAGCCCGGATCGAATTTCAGGACCATCACTTCAATTTCGTCGCCGACATTGAAGTATTCGGACGGATGCGTGACGCGGCCCCAGGAGATGTCTGTAATGTGCAGCAAGCCGTCGACGCCGCCGAGGTCGACGAAGACGCCATAGTCGGTAATGTTCTTGACGATGCCGTGCGTCATCTCGCCTTCGCGCAGACGCTCGAAGGTTTTCGCTTTGGCGGCGGTCTGTTCGACTTCCACAATGGCGCGCCGCGACAGGACAATGTTCGTACGCTTCTTGTCGAACGAGACGATTTTGAATTTCATCTCGTGACCGCGTAATGCGTCGAGGTTCTTGACCGGCTTGGTGTCGATCAATGAGCCCGGCAGAAATGCTTTGACGCCGCCGACGTCGACGGACAAGCCGCCTTTGACGCGGTCGACGACGCGGCCGCTGATCGGCTCGTCGGCTTTATAGGCTTCTTCAATGACGTCCCAGACTCGCATGCGCGCCGCTTTTTCACGCGACAGTGCGACATAGCCTGAGGAGTCTTCGAGGCGTTCGATGAAGACTTCGATCTCATCGCCTCGTTTGACTTTGACCTGGCCGTCATAGCTGGTCACTTCCTGGACGGGCAGCAGGCCTTCGGATTTGTAGCCGATGTCGACCACGACGTCCGTGGGCGTCACTTTGATGACGCGCCCCCTGATGATCTCGCCCTCGGTCAGCGTGGGTTTGCTGTAGAGGTCGAGAAGCTCGTCCATGCCGAGGTTCTCCAGATTTCCGGAGTCCGCCTGACGCGGCTGGTTCGACTTCTTCATCTCGTCATTGGACGCCATGTACTGGGGAACCCCCTACCGAATTGATCCGCCTGCCCACGCGCGCGGCCGCACGTGCGAAACAACGTAAGTTGTTGATACAGGTCGAAATCGGGAGTGTAGCTGTGCAATTTTGGGGAATCAAGGAAGGAAGGAACAAAAG
>JALYOB010000620.1 GCA_030857085.1 Acidobacteriota bacterium
TACGTTCTATGCCCTCACCTACGCCGCCATCTGGATTCAGGAGGCGAATCACGATACGACCCAGATCCGCAACAACATCCTCTACCAGAACGGATCGACGTCGAATTATCTCGACCTCTGGAACAATGCCTATACCACCTGGCTGACCGCCGGCCTCACGTTCTCCAACAACTGCTGGTGGAACGGCAAGTCGTCGACGAAAGTGACCGGCTCGGGCGACATCAACGCCGATCCGCAATTGGTCAACATCGGTACAGGCGTGAAGTCTGATTACCAGCTGAAATCCACCTCCACCCTCATCAACGCCGGCGCCACGATCAGCGGCATGACCAACGATTTCTACACGAACAATTCCGTTCGCCCCACGGGGGCGTATGACATTGGCGCGGATGAGTATTAGCGCGCGTTGTGCGGTTGGCCGCTGACGCGGCAGGTGTCGGGTGTCTGGGCCGTTCCGCCTGGACGCAATTCGTCGAACGCTGGCGAGTGCGTGCCGTCCGGGCAGAATGGCCCGGACACCCGGCACCCGGCACCCACGCGAAGCGTGAGACCATTGCCCAGCAATGCTCACCCCCACCCGCACTCCCGCCCACGAGCTGCTCGACGAGCATGACGCCCCGCAGGCGGACATGGAGCGCTCGCTGCGGGATCTGCGGTGGATCAACAAATACTGGGGCGGCGTCGCGATTTACCGGTCGCTCGTGCGGCGGTTCGCGCCTCGCTCCATTCTCGATCTCGGCGCGGGGACGGCCGACCTGCTCGACAGCGTCGCGCACGTGCCGCTGCGCATTGCGCTCGACTTCAAGATCGATCACCTGCTGTACGAGCGTCATCGCTCGCGCGCGTTGCGCGTGGTCGGCGACGCGACACGGCTGCCGTTTCGTGACAATGCGGTCGAGCTCATCACCTCCGCCCACTTTTTCCACCACTTCTCGCCTGAAGAAAACATCGGGATTCTGAAAGAGGCGCTTCGGGTGACGAGCAAAGGTGTGGCGGTGAACGACACGCGCCGTCATTACGCGCCGCTCGCATTCATCCTCCTGGTCAGCGCGCTGCGGATCGTCGGACGCATCACCCGCTACGACGGACCGGCGTCCGTGCGTCAGGGCTACACGATCGCCGAAGCGCGCGGGATTGCGGGGCAGACCGGGGCGAAGTGGGCGGTTGTGCGCAAGTTCCCCTTCCGGCTGGCGATTCTGTTGTGGAAGTAGACGTCGCGATCGTCGGAGCGGGACCCGCGGGCGCGACGCTCGCCGCGCTGCTCGCAAAA
Organism: Acidobacteriota bacterium; assembly: GCA_030857085.1. Taxonomy (GTDB): domain Bacteria; phylum Acidobacteriota; class Thermoanaerobaculia; order Gp7-AA8; family Gp7-AA8; genus QHVT01. The sequence goes on from JALYOB010000620.1 coordinate 1,271, forward strand.
CGGGGCGCAAGCGTGGCGCTGCTCGATCGCGACACCTTTCCGCGCGACAAACTCTGCGGCGAGTTTCTCTCCTATGACGCGCTCGCGATTCTCGAGCTGTTAGGCGCGCTGACGGAGATCGACCGCGGCGGGGCTCCGCACATTCACACCTGCCGCGTGGTCGGATCGCGGCGCACATACGAGTTCGCATTGCCGCATCCAGCACGCGGCGTCTCGCGTCTCTTCCTCGACGAGCTCCTCCTGCGCATTGCAGCGCAGAACGGCGCAACGCGCCTCGACGGCACGACCGCCTCCACGCTCACGGCGACGAGCGTCAATGACATCCAGGCGAAAGTGGTCGTCGGCGCATGGGGCCGCTGGGGACGTTTCGATCAGCAGCTGCAGCGTGGTTTCGTGCGCGATCGCAGCCGCCGCAATTTCGGCTTCAAGCGCCACTATCACGGCACCCCTGCCACCACCATCGATCTCTACTCCTTCCATCGCGGCTACCTCGGCGTCAATGCCGTGGAAGGGGGAGTGACGAACATCTGCGGCCTCGTGCACGCGTCGCGTCTGTCTGGCCACAAGGGCCGCTGGGACGCGTTCATCGAGACCATTCGCGCGGAGGAGCCGCGTCTCGACGCGCTCTACGCCGCGCATACGCCCGCGCAGGACGGCTACCTTTCGTCCGAGCCGGTGATTTTCCGCGCCCGCTCCGCCGTCGAAGGAGGCGTCTTCATGATCGGCGACGCCTCGGGCGTCATCGATCCGCTCACCGGCAATGGGATGGCGATGGCGATTCAATCAGCCCTCCTCGCCGCGCCGCTCCTTCTCCGCCTGCTCGAATCGCCGTCCTCGCGCACTGCGATCGAGGACGAATACCGCCGCGCGCATCACCGCTTCTTCGCCCCCCGCATCGCCTGGAGCCGCCGCGTGGCGATGCTCCTCTCCCGCCCCCGCCTCCTCGACGCCGCTCTGGCGCCGATGCACCACACGAAAGCGGGCGAGTTTTTCCTCGCCCGCACGCGCGCCTCGTTGCCGGAGGTTGAACGGCTTCTGACTGCGTGGGCGTGACGACGCCGTGCCGGCCGCGAGTAGAATCGGCGTGCAATGCCGCCGTTGCCTGAGGGTGAGTTCCTCCTCCCGCTGTTTCCGCTGCCGAACCTCGTCTTCTTTCCCCACACCCGTTTGCCGCTGCATGTGTTCGAGCCGCGCTACCGGCAGCTCGTCAAGGACGTTCTCGAAACCGACCAGCGCCTCGGCATCGTGCTCCTGCGCGCGGGATGGGAGGGCGACTACTTTGGCGCGCCCGCGATTCACGACATGGCCACGTTAGGCGTGATCGAGCAGGCCGTGCCGCTCGAAGATGGGCGCTACAACATGATCGTGCGCGGCGACGTGCGCGTGCGGATTCTCGGCGAGGTCTCGCACGCGCCGTATCGCACGGCCCGCGTGATCGCCGAGCCGGAGATCGTGCGCGATCCCGATGCCGCGTACGCACAACGCGAATGGCTGGCCGAAGTGGCGCGGCAGTATCTGCAGTACCTCCCCGATCCCGCCGCCGTGCCGGAGATCGAGACCGTCAGCCTCGAAGCACTCGCCAACGCGCTGATCATGTCCCTCAATCTCGACAACGAAGAAAAGCAGCGCCTCCTCGAACAGAACGACGTGATCGCACGCGCCGAGACGATCGGAAACGAGCTGGCGGGCCGAATCGAGAGTCTGCGATTTCTGTCGGGGTATCGCCGCAGCGGCGATCCGACTCACAACTGAGCGCGGGCGGAGCC
>JALYOB010000621.1 GCA_030857085.1 Acidobacteriota bacterium
GCCCAGAGGACAGTTAGTGCCATTGCGGAGGTGCCGAACGGCGCCCGGCGCTCAGTTGTGCGCCGAAGGCGCGGCAACTGCAGCGCCGCGCGCGGAGCGCGTCAGCAGGGGAGTGGGGCGGATTCGGTGTTAGGCCACGCGAGGGCGGCGGCGAAGCCGGGGATTGCGGCCGACAGCTCCTCGGCGTATGTGGTGGCGAGGCCGTCGAGTTCTTTGGCGAGAACGCCGCTGATGGTGGTGTGGTCTTGTCCGGCGCGGTACTCGAGCATCGCGATGTGATAGCGCGGGAGGCGGACGCGGAGCTCGGCGGTGCGGAGGGCGTGGGGGAGGATGCGATCGGCGTCGTCGCCGAGCACTTCTTCGATGATGTTGAGCGACCAGGTTTCGAGCGCTTTCGCCATCAGTTCTTCGCGCGAGAACCATTTGCCGAGCGGGGTGGACATCAGTTCGACTTCGCCGGCGGCGATGGCCGCGGTCATCTCGCGGCGGGTCCAGCCGAGGAGGGCGGTTGCCTGAGAGATGCTGACGTGCGGGCGCGGGTGTAGGAAGATGTGGCGGATGCGGTCGATGATGTCGGATTCGAACATGCTTGCGTGCCTCTCGTTTATTAGCTTAAGTATAAGGCCAGCGCCGAAGTTTGTCAATCGGAGCGACGCAACGTGAGGCAGCCGACAGTTGCCGGCGAGCTGTTTGGCCAACGGGTGCGTGACCTGCGCACCGAACGAGGAGTTACGCAGCAAGTGATCGCCGAACGCGCGGACATTCCGCAGACCCACTTGAGCGATATCGAACGAGGCTTCAAGCTGCCGAATCTCCTGACGGTGGTGCGAATCGCGATCGCGCTCGACTGCAGAGTGACCGACCTGACTTCGGCCTTCGACTCGACGGATCTCCTCTCCCTCCTCCCGAAGTAACTCCACCCTTCCACTTCCCACCACAACCGTCCGCTGTCACGCCATTACTTCCGGCTCTGCTGCCGTAAGTCGCTTACGCGTAAGTCTTTACAGATCAACGCGGGGGATGAATAACTCTGCGTCGTCACGACTCGGTAACGTTACTTTCCCTCAGCTGCGGTGTCCTACTGTCAAGGTCGGTAACCGATTCCAAGGCATCTGCAGGTGCCCATCGCCCGCTCCGTTTCGGCCGAAACGACAGCGGGTAACGCGTGAGATCACCGCGTCGTGTGCTCGTGTGCCCGCGACGCGGTGAGAAGGGAAACCGGTCATGGCAACCAAATCCAATCGCCCGAACGCAAGCGCCGATGCGCCCGCCGACGGCACCACTCCCGAAGTCCCCGTCACTCCCACCATCACCCACTACCAGCAGCTCGCCGACGCCTTCATGAAAGACCTCGACGAGATCGCCACCACCATCCCCAAACTGGAGGCGAGTCACGCCTCGACGGCGAGCTTCGTCCGCTCCCACCTCAACGTCTCGAACGACTTCCTCGCCACCGCCATCGCCGCGGTCGAGCAGACGCCGGCGCTTCAGGGTGTGGACAAGCTCGACGTCCTCGCCGCACGCGACACGCTGCAGTTCATCGAGGCGTTCCGCCCGGTGCTCGACAAGGTGTCGGCGTTCGCGAGCCATCTGAAGTTCACCATCGCCTCCCGAAAAGCATCCCTGGCCGCGGACGCGCTCCAGATCTACGACATCGCCAAGGGTGTCTCGCGCGATCCCGGCAGCGCGGCCGTCGCATCGCTGGTCGCGAACATGAAGCGCGACCTCGGGCGCCGCGGGCCGGCGAAGGCCACGATCGCGGCTCGCAAGGCCGCCAGCTCCGCGCAGGCAAACGCTCCGGCCATCACGACCGGAGGGGCGTCGTCGTGAGGTTGCCGAGCCGCGCGCCAACGGCCGGCACGGCCGGCAGCGCTGGAGGCCAAAGGCTCCGCCGCGGTTGTCGCCTGTTGCAGCCGTTCGCCGCGGCTGCTCGTTCCGACGACGCACGTGCCCGAGGCTTTGCCGATATACGCAGCCGGCCGCGCCGGCCTGACAGAAAGGAGCAACAGTGCCATGCGAAACACACCGCACTACGTTTGTGGCGTCATCCCGCCGCACATGCTGAAGCGGCTGGCCGGACACACCGATGATCCCGCCGCCGTCGACGACGTGCAGCGGGACGCCCGCGGCACGGTCGAGCAGATGCGCGAGCTCGCCCTCACGGCGCAGACGCTGCTCGAGCCTTCCGCTGAACTTCGGTCGCACGAAGCGCGCAAGCGGCGCAACGTCTACGACGCTCGTCATCAAACCCGCCTGCCGGGCAAGCTCGCCATGAGCGAGCACAAGCCCCGCAGCGCGGATGTCGAGGTCAATGAGGCCTACGACGGCAGCGGCGCGACGTACGACTTCTTCGCGCAGGTCTTCGGCCGCAGGTCGATCGACGGCAAAGGCATGCGTCTCGATGCGACGGTGCATTACGGCACCCGTTTCGAGAACGCATTGTGGAACGGCCGTCAGATGATCTATGGCGACGGCGACGGCCGCATCTTCAATCGCTTTACCGCTTCGCTCGACGTGATCGGGCACGAGCTGACGCACGGCGTGACGCAGTTCTCCGCCGCCCTCGGCTACTCCGGTCAGACGGGTGCGCTGAACGAGCATCTCTCCGACGCGTTCGGGATCATGGTCCGGCAGTACAAGCGGAACCAGTCCGCGAGCGAGTCCGACTGGCTCATTGGGGCGGAGCTGTTCAGCCCCGGCGTTGCCGGCCGTGCCGTTCGCTCCATGGCCGCTCCCGGTACCGCGTACGACGACCCGGTGCTCGGACGAGATCCGCAGCCCGCGCACATGCGCGACTACGTCGACACGGTCGAGGACAACGGCGGCGTGCACATCAACTCCGGCATCCTGAACCACGCCTTCTATCGCGCCGCGATGGCCATCGGCGGAAAGACGTGGCACGTGCTGGGGAAGATCTGGTACGTCGCGCTCACGGAACGGCTCAAACCCGAGGCGGACTTTGACGACTTCGCGCGGGCCACGACCGACATCGCCGGTGAGCTGTACGGCAACGGCGGAGAGGTGCAGCGGATCAT
>JALYOB010000622.1 GCA_030857085.1 Acidobacteriota bacterium
GCTCTGCTCGCCGCGACGATGAACTTCGTGCCGGCCGCACCGGTCGACCTCTTCCGCTTCCTGCGCGTGCCCGCGATCGTGATGACGATCCGGCAGGCGCGCGGCAGGTTGTGCAGGGATGTGCATGAGGCGCACGCGCGGAGGCGCGTGAAGCGGCAGGGGTGAGCGTGTGCTTGCGTACAGAAGTACCGCCCTCATCCGCCCTTCGGGCACCTTCTCCCCGCATCGCGGGGAGAAGGGCAAAACCTGTCACCCCTCGCCCCGCATCGCGGGGAGAGGGTGGCGCGAAGCGCCGGCTGAGGGGCGCGCGGGCTACCGCGTTGCGCGAATCTGAATCCCGCCGTTGGTCGTGCGCAGTTTCAGCGGGGTGCCGCCGCCGTTGATCGAGCCGCGGAGGGAGTTGTCGCCGAACTGGGTGGTGGCGATCGGGAGGTCGCTCTGGATGCGGCCGTTGGTCGTGTCGGCATCGACGTCGACTGCGACACTCGCGGGCAGCTTCACGTCGATGCGGCCGTTGGTGGTCGAGAAGCGGAGCGGCGCGCCTTTCTGGACGTTCGTCAGCTCGGCCGTGATCGCGCCGTTGGTGGTCGAGGCGTCGAGCGAGCCGGCGCAGCGCGCGACTTCGATCTTCCCGTTCGTCGTCGCGAGCTCGTGCTTGCCGCTGACGTCGAACACGTGAATGCCGCCGTTGACGTTCTCGACGTCGAGGCTCATCGAGCGGGGAACGGTGAGCTCGTAGCGCACCTGCGCGTCGACGTTCTTGCCGAAGAGCCAGTCGAGGAAGCCGCCGTCGCGGTTGGGGTACTTCGTGGTGATGGCAAGGCCGCCGTTGCGCGGCTGCATGTCGATGCGCAGCTCGCCGAGGACGGCCTTGGCGTTGTCGGCGTTGGATTCGACGCGTTTGCGCGCGATGACGCGCACGCGCGGCTGATCCCACGCGCTGATGGTGACGGCGCCGTTCACATTCGACAGCGTGACGCTCGCGCCGGGACGCACATCGAACGTGCGATCGACCGTCTCGGTGAACTCGGCCGCGCTCGCGGCCGCGGTGAGCAGAAGGGTGAGGGACAGCATGACCAGCTTGCGCATCGTTTCCTCCGTGTGAGGGTGGATACGAGATAGTCCGCCGCGGGTTGCGCTGGCGGCTAAAATCGCGCGCACATGCGCCGCACGCTCGCCGTTCTTCTTCCGCTCGCGGTCGTGCTCGCGCTGGCCTTCTGGCGAGTCAACGGCCCGGCGCCCAAAGCGGCGGACGCGCCGCCGAACGAGTTCGCCGCCGCACGCGCCGTTGCCGCGCTTCAGGAGTTGCTGCAGGAGGGAGTTCCGCATCCGATCGCATCGCCCGCGAATGCGCGCGTTCGTGCGCGCATCGAAGCGCGCATGCGCTCCCTCGGCTATGAAGTGACCGTGCAGCGGCGCTTCGCGTGCAACGCCGGTGCGTCGTGCGCGATGGTCGAGAACATCCTCGCGCGACTCCCCGGCCCCACGCGCGGCGACGTCGTCCTCGTCTCTGCACACTACGACTCCGTCGCCGCCGGGCCGGGCGCATCGGACGATGGACAAGGCGTGGCCACGCTGCTCGAAGTCGCACGCGCGGCGCGCGGCGAGCGCTTTCGCAATCGCGTGGCGTTTCTCTTCACCGACGGCGAAGAAGCAGGCTTGTTAGGCGCGGAAGGATTCGTCTCGGACGCCAATCTGCTGCGCGATGTGGCGGTGGTGATCAATGTCGACATGCGCGGCACGTACGGCCCGAGCAACATGTTCGAGACGAGCCGCGGCAATCGCTGGCTGATCCGCCACCTCGCGAACGCGCTCGATCGTCCGCAGGCGACGTCGCTCTTTTACGCGGTGTACACGCTGCTGCCGAACGACACCGACGTCACCGTGTTCAAGCGCGCGGAGAAGGCGGCGGTGAACTTTGCCGCGATCCGGGGCGTGAACTGGTATCACACGCCGCTCGACGATCGTGCGCACGCGAGCCCCCGCACGATCCAGCATCACGGCGACAACGTCCTCGGCATGCTGCGCGTGCTCGGCAACGCCGATCTCGCAGCGCGCAGCACGACCGACGCAACCTACTTTGACGTCCTCAATTTCTATCTGGTCTGGTGGCCGCAGGAATGGACGTTGTGGATCGCGGTGATCAGCCTTCTCGCGCTGCTGATTGCGGCGCGGCGCACCGATGCGCGCGCGATGACGTTCGGCGTGCTGGCGGCGTTCTGCGCGATTCTCATCGCGGCGGTCGGCGGCTTTGCGATCGCGAAGCTGGCGACACTCCAGAGCAGCGACTTTCGTTTCGTGGCGCGATCGCTGATGAGCGTCGCGGCGATGTGGCTCACCGGCATCGCGGCGGCACTACTCGCATGCGCGATCTTCAATCGCCGCGACAACGCACGCGCGCTGCTGTACGGCATTGCGATCGTGTGGCATGCGATGGGGATCGCGCTCGCGCTCACACTCGGCGGCGCCGCGTACCTGTTCATCGTCCCGGCAGTTGCGGTGACGGTTTGCGCGTGGGCTCGCGCGAACGAGACGACGACTGCAGCAGTCGCGGCGACCGTCGCCGCAATCCTCTTCTTCCCCATCGCCATCCTTCTCTACGACGTCCTCGGTAGTCCGATGCTGCCCGCGAGCGCATTGCTCATCGCGCTGCTGGCGACGCTCGTCGCGCCCCTGTTCGCGCGCTTGCGCAACGGAGTCGCCGCAGCGACGCTCGCGATCGTCTGCGCTCTGGTGGCAATCGCGCAGCCGTCGTATACGGCCGATCGTCCGCGCATCGCGCCGCTCGCGTATGTGGATGATGCGCGCGCCGCCGCGCCGCGCTGGAGCGCGTGGACGGTCACGGATTACATGCGCAAAGTCATCCGCTTCGCGCCGGGCGATGCGTCGCTCACGCCATGGGATCGCGGCAGCGCGTACCACGCACCCGCGCCGCAGCTCGGCGCGCCGCGCGTGACGGTAGCAGGCTCGCGCAACGGCACGACGGTCATGGTGCGCGTGCGCTCGCCGCGACATGCGTCGCGGCTCGCGCTGT
>JALYOB010000018.1 GCA_030857085.1 Acidobacteriota bacterium
ATCGCCGGGTCCGATGTCGATCTGCGGCGGTGCGGCGGGAGCGGCGAGCGCGCGGCGCAAGGCGTCGGCATCGAGGACCGCCACGCAACCGGCGTCTTCGCGCATCGCGCGCACGCGCTCGGGCGGCGCAAGCGGATCGACCGGCACGTACGCAGCGCCCGCTTTGAGGATGCCGAGGAGGGCGGCGATGGTGTCGTGCGTACGGCCGCAGTCGAGCAGCACGCGATCGCCGCGTTGCACGCCATGCTCGCGCACCAGGAACGCGGCGATGCGATTCGACGCTTCATCGAGGTCGCGGAAGGTGAGCGTGCGCTCGCCGTGAATGACCGCGGGCGCGTCGCTTTCGGCAACGGCGCGGAACGCATCAGTCAGCGAGCGATGCGGGATGTCGATGATCTCGCCGGTGCCGAGTGCGCGCAGTTCGTCGCGCTCGGCATCGGTGATCAGCGGCAACATCGCCACGCGCTGCTCGGGATCGGTTGCAGCAGCGCGCGCGAGGACGCGCCAATGTTCGACCAGTCTGGGGAAGATGCTCGCGGCAATGCGCGAGGCGTCGTAGTCGAAGTTGACCACGATCTCTTCGTCCGGCGCGATGGCGACCACGACGTCGTAGTTCGTCTGCTCGAACGCACCGGCGGGCGCAATGCGCAGTCCGTCGACACTCGATGCGAGTGCGCGCGTCAGCCGCTCGCCGACCGGATAGCTCTCGACGATGAAAAGATGATCGAAGAGCGCAGGCGTCGCAACCGCGGACTGAATGGCGGCGAGCGGCGCGTGATGATGTTCCTCGCTCTCCCGAAAGCGCGCGTGCAGCTCTGCCGCGAGCGCGCGCAACGTGGTCGCGCCGTCATAGCGCACGCGCAGCGGAATGGTATTGATGAACAACCCCGCCATCCGCTCGATCCCCATCACCACGGCCGGCCGGCCGGAGACCGTCGTCCCGAAGACGACGTCGCGCGCATGGTTGTGGCGCGCGAGGAGAATGCCCCAGAGCGCGTCGAGCACGATCGGCAGCGTCACGCCGATTTGTCTCGCGAGCGCGCGCAGCGCGTCGCTCTCGCCGCGCGTGAAGGCGAAGCGATACGTCGCCCGTCCGCTCGTGCCGGTTGTGCCGCGGCCGGGAAACGATGCGTTGCCTTCGATGCCGCGCAGCTCGTTCGCGAACCAGGCGACGGCCGCGTTTTCGTCGCGCGTCCGCAGCCATTCGAAGTAGCGGCTGTACGGCGGCGCGGGTTCGAGCCGCGGCTGCTCGCCGCGCACGAACGCGCTGTATGAGGCAAGGACTTCTTCGAGCACGATCGGCACGCACCAGCCGTCGAGGAGGATGTGGTGGTAACTCCAGACGACGAGATGCTCATCGGGCGCGACGCGCACGACCATCACGCGCACGAGCGGATCGCGTTCGAGATCGAAGGGACGGCTGCGATCTTCGGCGAGCACCTCGTCGAGCGTGGCGGCCTCGCGAACGGTGAACTCCGGCGCGCGTGATTTGAGGATGACCTGCAGCGGGCGGGCGGAGGTGCGGTGGACGAACGCCGCGCGCAGCGCATCGTGGCGCTCGACGACGAGCTCCCACGCGCGGCGGAACGCGGCGACGTCGAGCGGACCATCGATGCGATACGCGAGCTGCTCGTGATACGCGTGCGACGACGCGTCGCTCTCGGCGTGGAACAGCATCCCCTGCTGCAGCGGCGAGAGCGGCAGGATGTCGCGGACGTTTTCGCGCGCGATCATGCGGCTCCTCCGTCGGCGAAGATGCCGTCGAGCTCCTCGATCGTGAGATCGCGCAGCGTAAAGTCGGACGGCGTGGCGATGGTGGCCGTCTGGCGCGTGCAATGCGTGGCGATGGCGTCGAGCGCTTCGTCGAAGAAGCGGAGAAACGCGGCGATCGTGGCGTCGTCGTGCCGCGCCGACGAGTAGTCGACACGCACGCGCAGCACGCCGCCGTTGGCGACGGCGGAGACGTCGAGGTCATAGAGCAGCGGCGTCGTGCGCGCGAGCTCCTCCCCTGCGCTCTCGTTGCTGATCGCGAAGGCGCTCGCGGCATCGTCGAACTGGCCGAGGTAGTTGAAGGCGATGCGCGGTTGTGCGGCGAAGGTGAGATCGGCGCGGAGCTCGGGCGGCGTGAGATAGCGGAGCACGCCGTAGCCGATGCCGCCGTGCGGAATCGCGCGCAGCGTCTCTTTTACGAAGCGGATGTCGTAGCCGAGATCGCCGGGGCGTTTCATCTCGACGAGCACCGGATGGAGCGAAGTGAACCAGCCCACCGTGCGGCCGAGGTCGAGGGCGGGACCGAACGGCTCGCGGCCGTGCGATTCGAGCGCGAGGCGCACGCGCGACGCGCCGTACCAGCGGTGACAGGCCATGGCCAGCGCGGTCACGAGCAGCTCGCCGCTGTTCGTGTTGTATGCGGCGTTCGCGCTGCCGAGAAGCGGCGCGCTGCGCGAAGGTGTCAGCAGCAACTGTTGCGTGCGGAGCGTGGTGCGATCGGCGCGATCGACGTTGCGGTCGCGCGGCGGCAGCGGTGCTGCGTCATTCTCGATGCGGCGCCAGAGCGGAATCTGATCGAGCAGCGCGGCGCTGCTGCTCCACTCGCCGAGTGCGCGCGACCACGTCTGCACGGAGTCGCTTCGGGGATCGAGACGCACGTCGTCGCCGCGCAACGCCTGCTCGTAGGCGGTCTGCAGATCGGCGAGGAGGATGCGCCAGGAGACGCCGTCGACGACCAGGTGATGGATGACCATGACGAGGCGATCGCCGTCGGTGGCGCGCACGAGTCCCGCGCGCATCAGCGGACCGCGGGCGAGGTCGAGCGATTCCTGCAGGCGCGCGGCCTCTTCGAGCGAAGCAAAGAGTTCGAGCGACGGCTCGTCGTGGGCTTCGATGAACTGCGATTCGCGGAAGCGCGTGCGCAGCGCATCGTGCTGCGCGAGGAGCGCGCGTAACGCGATGCGCAATGCGTTCTCGTCAATGTGCGGCGCGCGCAGGACGACGGACTGGTTGTAATGGTGCGGCGCCGCGAGCGACTGCTCGAAGAACCACGACTGGATGGGCGTGAGCGGCACTTCGCCGGTCGCAGGCGTCTGCTCGATCTGCCGCGCGAGCGGCACGAGCTGCGGCGCGAGCTCGGCGATGGTGGGATAGCGGAAGAGGGTCGCGACGTCGAGTTTCCACTGCCGCGCCGCCAGTCGCGAGACGATCTGAATCGCGCGGATGGAGTCGCCGCCCACGTGGAAGAAATGCTCGCGCGTGCCGATCTTCGGCAACGCCAGCACCTCGGACCACACTTCGGCGAGCACGCGCTCGGCGTCGGTCGCCGGTGCGACGTACGCGGCGGCGGCCAGCTCGCGTCCTTCGCTCTCCGCGAGCGCTTTGCGATCGACTTTTCCGTTGGAGGTGAGCGGCAGCGCGTCGACGATCACGATGCGCGACGGCAGCATGTGCGGCGGCAATGCGGATCGAAGTTCGTCGTGCAGTTGCGCAAGATCGCTGTCGCCGGCGACGTACGCGGTGAGGCGTTCGCCGTCGAACAGCACGGCCGCCTCGCGCACGGACTCATGGCTCGCGATGACCGCTTCGATCGCGCCGAGCTCCACGCGATGGCCGCGAATCTTGACCTGATGGTCGCGACGCCCGCGGTAGTCGAGATTGCCGTCGTCGCTCCAGACGGCGTAATCACCGCTGCGATAGAAGCGTTCGCCGTCGATTTCGAGGAAGCGCTCGCGCGTCAGCTCGTCGTTTCCGCGGTAGCCGATCGCAACGCCGTTGCCGCCGATGAGGATCTCGCCGGCGACGCCAACGGGCACGTCGTGCAGCCGCTCGTCGACGACGCGAATGCGCGCGTCGTCGATCGGTTTGCCGACGACGATCTGCTCCTCATCCGCAATCTCTTTCATCACGCAGCCGACCGTCGCCTCGGTCGGTCCGTATTCGTTGAAGATGCGCATCGCAGGATTGAGGCGGCGGAGGGTGTCGACGTGATCGCGGCGCAGCGCCTCGCCGCCGACGATGGCAGTGGCGACGTTCGTCTGCGCGAGCGGCAACTCCGCAAGCAACGCGATGTGCGAGGGCGTGAGCTTGACGGTGTCGATCGCGCTCGCCGGATCGAAGATCGCCGCGAGCACGGAGGCGACGTCGTTGCTCGCGAAGAGGTGGATGGTGCGGCCGGTGAGCAGCGGCACGAAGATGGAGGTGAGGGTGAGATCGAAGGCGAGCGAGGTGAAGAGCGGATAGTCGCCGGCCGGATAGGTGCGCGCGGCCCAGGTGACGTAACTGGTCAGATTGGCGACCGAGACGACGCAGCCTTTCGGCTCACCGGTGGAGCCGGAGGTGTAAAGCACATACGCCGTCGACGGCGGACAGCTCGCGCCTTCCACTTCGCCGCCCGCTATCCACGGCACGCCTGCTTCGAGCGCGCCGAGCATCGCCACGACTGCCTCGATGGAGCGGTCGGAGCCGAGGGCGATCGGGCCGTGGAGGTTCTTCGCGAATGCGCGTGCCGCGTCGTCGAGCTGCGCGTACGCCAGCGCGCGCTCGCCGTCGCGGATGGCGATGGCGTCGGGTTGCACACGCACCATTTCGCGGAAGAGGTCGAGCAGGTTTGCGGTCGCAGGTGCCTCCGCGCCTCTCCCCCACTCTTCGATCTGCGCACGCTCGTCTGGGGGCAGAAGTTCGAGTGCCGCGACGTCTGCGTCGAGATGTTCGAGCGCATCGGCGAGCAGCGTCTCGAAGTGCCGCGCCATTCGTTCGATACGCGCGGCGGTGAAGAGGTCCGTGCTGTATTCGAGATGCAGCGTCAGCGCTTCCTCCTCGGGGACGAATAGGAAGCTGAGATCGTATTTGCTCGTGCGAATGTGTTCTGCGATCGCGGTGACGTCGAGTCCTGCGATCGGTGCAAGCGGAGGTGCGTTCTGCAGCGAGACCTGCACGTCGAACAGCGGACTGCGCGAGGGATCGCGCTGCAGCGGCAGCGCATCCACCAGCACGTCGAACGGCACCTCCCGTTCAAACGCCTCGGCCGTCGTCGCGGCGACGCGGTCGAGCAGTTCGGCGAACGTGCCGCCGACGCGGTCGCGCAGGACGAGCATGTTGATGAAGAGGCCCACCTGCGATTCGAGCGCTGGATGCGAGCGGCCGCTGATGGGTGTACCGATGACGATGTCATCCTGTCCGCTGTAGCGGCGCAGCAGCGCTTTGACCGCAGCGGTGAGGACGACGAACGGCGTCGTCGCCCGCTCGCGCGCGACGGCGTGCACGCGTGAGGCGAGCTCGCGCGGCAACGTGGTCGCGTGACGCGCGCCGGCGAACGAGCGCACGGGCGGCCGCGGATGATCCGCGGGGAGATCGAGCGGCGAAAGGTTCGCGAGCCGTTCGCGCCAGAACGCACTCGCTTCCGCGCCGTCGCTCGTGCGCGCGTTCTGCCACGTGGCAAAGTCGCGGTACTGCAAGGAGAGCGGCTCGAGCATTTCGCCGGCGTACAGCGCGGCAAAGTCGCGCGTCAGGACGGACATCGACCAGGCGTCGACGACGATGTGATGCGCGTTGAACAGGAGGATCGTCTCGTCGTTCGCAGTGCGGAGCGCGGTGACGCGGAAGAGCGGACCGCGTTCGAGATCGAACGGCGCGGCAGCGTCTTCTTCGATGAGCTTCGTCACCGCGTCGTGCGCGAGGTGTTGCGCGTCGATGATCGAAAACGCGGCTGCGGCGATCGGCATCACGCGCTGGCGCAGTTCGCTGCCGATGAGGGCGAAGGTGGTTCGCAGCGATTCGTGGCGCGCTACCAGCGCGTCGAGCGCGCGGCGCACCGCCTCGAGATCGATCGCGCCGCGCACGGACAGCGCCGCGGGCACGTTGTACGCGGCGTTACTGCCGGACATCTGGGCGAGCACCCAGAGCCGGTGCTGGCCGTGCGAGACGGCGTAATCCGGCGCGTCGGGGATGTGCGCGATGTCGTCGAGTGCGCGGCGTGGTGCCTGCGCGTCGATGAATGCGGCCAGCTCCGCCAGCGAGGGCGAGGCGAAGAAGCGTGCAACGGGTACGTCGGCGCCGAGGTCGCCGGCGATGCGGGCGAGCGCCTGAATGGCGGTGATGCTGTTGCCGCCGTGGCGGAAGAAGTTGTCGTCGGCGCCGGGCGTGAGGCCGAGGAGGTCGCGCCAGATGGCGGCGAGAGCATGTTGCGTTGGTGTGGTGAGCGCGCCGGACGCGGCTCGCGGCGGCGGTGCAGGCAATGCTCGCCGATCGATCTTGCCGTGGGGCGTGAGCGGCATCGCATCGAGGACGACGAAGCGCGACGGCACCATGTACGACGGCAGCGTGGCCAGTGCGTGTTCGCGCAGCTGCGGTTCGTCGACCTCGCCAGCGACCCAGGCGATCAACTCGCCGTTCACGATCGCGACGGCTGCGGGTGCGATGCGCGCGAGCTGCTGTTCGATTTCCGCGAGCTCGATCCGATGGCCGCGCAGCTTGATCTGCTCGTCACGGCGGCCGAGCGATTCGACGTTGCCGTCGTCGCACCAGCGGCCGTAGTCGCCGGAGCGGTAGTAACGCTCGCCGTCCACGGTCACGAAACGCTCGGCGGTGAGATCGTCGCGATCGAGATAGCCGGCGCCGACGCCGCTGCCTCCGATGAGCAGCTCGCCGGTGATGCCGATGGGCACCGGCTGCAGGCGCGCATCGGCAATGCGCAGTTTGGTGTGGCGCAGCGGGCGTCCGATCACGATGCGCGCGTCGCCGGGGAGAATCTCCTTCACCACGCAGCCGACCGTGGTCTCGGTCGGGCCGTATTCGTTGTAGATGCGCATCGAGGGATTGAGCGCGCGCAGCGTCGCGAGGTGCGACGGGAGCAGCGCCTCGCCGCCGACGATCGCGGTGGCAACGTTGGTGGACGTGAGGCCGAGGTGCGGGAGAAGGGCGATGTGCGCGGGGGTGATCTTGACTGCGTCGACGGCCGTCGCGGGATCGAACGTCTTGCGCAGCAGTTCTGCGACCGGTAAGTCGCCGAAGAGATGGAGCGTGCGGCCGCGCAGCAGCGGGACGAAGATGGCGGTGAGCGTGAGATCGAACGAGAGCGACGTGAAGAGCGAAAAGTCGCCGCGCGCAAAGTCGTAGCGTGAGAGCGCGCCGTCAAGGTATGCGGCGAGATTGCGGCGCGTGAGGCAGCAGCCTTTCGGCTCGCCGGTCGATCCGGAGGTGAAGAGGATGTACGCGGTGCCGTCTGGAATCACGGCGTGCGACGCTGCGCGGCGATCGATCGAGCCATCCTCCTCCAGCACGATGCTGCAGAGATTGCGCAGCTCATTGGTGCGCGCGGCGGGAAGCTCCGGATCGATGGGAAGGAACGGCGCGCCCGCTTTCAGTGCGGCGAGCATGGCCACGATGGCGCGCTCGGAGCGCCCGAGGCGCAGGCCGGCCAATGCGCCTTCGGTGAGCTCGCGGGCGAGTGCCGAGGCGCGCGCATCGAGCTCGCCGTAGGTGATGCTTTCAGTTGGCGTG
Organism: Acidobacteriota bacterium; assembly: GCA_030857085.1. Taxonomy (GTDB): domain Bacteria; phylum Acidobacteriota; class Thermoanaerobaculia; order Gp7-AA8; family Gp7-AA8; genus QHVT01. Next base: position 7,492 of record JALYOB010000018.1, read on the forward strand.
ACGAGCGCGACGTCGTCACGCTGTGCGGCGACGATGGCTTCGAAACGCTGCAGCACATCGATCGGTTCGCTCGCAGCAGGGCCGCGCTCGAAGGAGGCGATGTGCGCGCGCTCGTCGTCCGGCATCAGCGGCAAGTCGGTGATGGCAAGCGACGGCTCGGCAGCCGCAGCGCACAGGAGCGTTTCGAAGTGACGGCAGAAGCGGATCATGCGCTCGCTCGTGAAGAGCGCGGTCGCGTATTCGACCGAGACGCGCAACGTGCCGTCGCGTTCTTCGAAGAAAAGCGAGAGATCGAACTTGCTGACGCCGGGATCGAACGGCAGCTCCGAGAAGCCGTGCGGGCGGAGATCGATCGCATCGTGATTCTGCAGAACGGCGAACACGTCGATCAGCGGCGCGCGGGAGACGTCGCGCATCGGCGCGAGGTCGTCCACCAGGCGATCGAAGGGGAGACTTTGATGCTGTTGCGCATCGACCAGGGTCGCGGAAACGCGATCGAGCAGCGCGACGAACGAATCATCCGCGGCGACGCGATCGCGGAGGACGAGCGTATTGACGAAGAGGCCGAGCTGCTCTTCGAGCTCCGCATGCGTGCGTCCGGCGACGGACGTGCCGATGGCGATGTCCTGCTGATCGGTGTAGCGATGCAGCACCGCTTTCAACGCGGCGGTGAGCACGGCGAATAGCGTGGTGTTGCGGCTGCGCGCGAGCGCGTGCAGCGGTGCGGCATCGAGCGCGAAGGTGGCCGTTGCGCCGTCGAACGACGGCACCGCAGGACGTGCAAAGTCCGCCGGCAGGTCGAGCCGTTCGAGTCCGTCGAGCTGCGTCTTCCAGTAACGCGCGTCGTCGTCGAGATCGAGTGCGTTCTGCCACGCGGCGACGTCGCGGTACTGCAGGCGAAGTGGCGGACGTGCGCTCGCGCCGCCGTACACCTCCAGCAGTTCGCGTGCGAAGAGCGCGAGCGAAGAGCCGTCGGTGACGATGTGATGGATGTCGAAGAAGAGCACCTGCTCGCCCCTCTCGCGCAGCAGCGCAGCGCGAAGCAGCGGTCCTCGGGCGAGGTCGAACGGCTTTGCGAGCGCGCCGCGGAGCAACGCCTCGACGTCGCTCGTCTCGATGACTTCCAGTGCGACCGGCAGTGACGCGTGCACGCGCTGGCGCGGCTCGCCGTCGATCACTTCGAAGGTGGTGCGCAGCGACTCATGCCTTTGCACCACCGCGTTCAGCGCGCGTTCGAGTTTCACGACGTCGAGCTCCCCGTCAACGTGCCATGCGCCGGCGATGTGATACGGGCGTGGATCGAGGCGGTCGAGCACCCACAAACGATGCTGCGCGTGCGAGAGCGCGTAATGCGGCGCATCGGGCAGCACCGGAATGGCTGACGACGTCGACGGCTGCGCAAAGTCGATGCGTGCAGCGAGGCGGCGGGCGGTCGGATTGGCGAAGACGTCGCGCAAGGTGATGGCCGCGCCGCGCTCGTGCTCGATGCGCGCGACGAGGCGCGCGGCCTTGAGACTGTGGCCGCCGGACTCGAAAAAGTCGTCGTCCGGTTCGAGCTCGTCGTCGCCGAGGAGCTCGCGCCAGGTGTCGAGCATCCAGGCGAGCGTTTCCGGCCGGGCGTCAGGCTGCTCGATTTCCACTTCCATCTCATCGCTGCCCTCGGAAGACGGCGGCGCAACGATGGGCAATGCGTCGAGCGGCGTGGTGGGATCGGTGTCGATGAGAGTGGCGACGTCGGCGAGCAGCTGCTCGATGCGATCGGCGTCGAAGAGCGCGGTCGCGTACTCGACTTCGAGCTCCAGTTCGTCGTCGTGTTCGGTGAACTCGAACGTGAGATCGAATTTCGCGACGCGGAAATCGAGCGGCAGCGGCGCGACGTCGCACCCTTCGAGCGCGAGCGCTGCGGCGCGGCCGTCCTGCAGCAGGACCATCACGTCGAACAGAGGCGAGCGTCCCGCGTCGCGCCGCAGCGTCAACTCCTCGACGAGGCGATCGAACGGATACGCCTGATGATCCACAGCCTCCGCTACCGTCACGCCGACCGCACGCAGCAGCGTGCGCAGCGTCGCGGCGCCGTCGATCGCATCGCGCAACGCGACCGTGTTGACAAAGAAGCCGATCTGCTCGTCGAGCTCCGCGCGTCCGCGTCCGGCAACGGGCGCGCCGACGATGACGTCCTGCTGCCGCGTGTAGCAGAAGAGGAGCGCCTTCACGACCGCCACGAGCGCGCCGAAAAGACTCGTCTGCTCTTTCGACGCGAGCTCGCGCAGCGCGGCAGTGCGGCGGCTGTCGAGGCGCAGCGTGAGCGATGCGCCGGCGAAACTCTGCACCGCCGGGCGGGGACGCGACGTGGGGATCCGCAGCGGCTCGATCTCGCCACTCAGGCGCTCGTGCCAGTAGGCGCGGTCGCCATGTTCGTCGCGCGCGTTCTGCCACGCGGCAAAGTCTTTCGACTGCAACGCAAGCGGCACCAGCGTCTCCCCGCGATACGCCGCGGCCACATCGTTCGCGAGCACGGCCACCGACCAGCCGTCTGCGACGATGTGATGCAGATTGACGGCGAGCACGTGCAGGTCGTCATCGACGCGCCAGAGCGCGACGCGGAACAGCGGCGCGCGCGTGAGATCGAACGGACGTGCGGCGTCGGCAGCGATCGCGGCGCGCGCTTCTTCCATCGTGGCAGCGCTGCGGCGTTCGATCGCGACGTCGATGCGTTCTTCGAGGAACTGGCGCGGCTCCTCCCCTACTGCGATGAAGCGGGTGAGCAGCGATTCGTGCCGCGCCACGACCGCTTCGATCGCGCGCTCCAGACGTTCGGCATCGAGCGGGCCGCGGATCGTGAATGCGGCCGGCATGTGATACGCGCCATGCCCGTCGTCCATCTGCGCGAGAAGCCACATCCGCCGCTGCGCATGCGAGAGCTCGTAATGCTCCGCAACGGCGACGGGCGTGATCGCATCCAACGGCGTGCGGGCGCGCGTCCGGATCAGCTCCGCGAACTGCGCGATCGACGGTGCATGGAAAAGATCGGCGAGCGAGACTTCCACTTCCAGCTCGCGATGCATGTGGCTGATGAGCGACGCGGCTTTGAGACTGTGGCCGCCGAGGTCGAAGAAGCTTTCGTCGGCGGAGACGGGACGGCCGAGGACCTCCTGCCAGAGTTGGGAGAGACGGCGCACGAGCGGATCGTCGGAAGGAGGCGCAATCTGCGGCGCGGGAGCGGCGCTCGACTCGACGAGCGCGTCGAGCTGGCGGCGATCGAGTTTGCCGTTCGATGTGAGCGGCCGCTTGGTCGGAACGAAGACGAAGCGCGCCGGCACCATGTACACCGGCAGCGTTCGCGCGAGCGACTTGCGCAGCTCGCGCGCGGTCACTCCTTCGCATTCGAACAGATAGGCCACGAGCTCCTGCTCGTCGCCAGTGCCGTGCGGCAGCACCGCGGCGTCGGGCACGGCGGCGTGCTCCATGAGGCGCTGCTCGATCTCGCCGAGCTCGATGCGGAAGCCGCGGATCTTGACCTGATGATCGATGCGCCCGAGGTGTTCGAGCTCGCCGTTTTCGATACGGCGGGCGAGGTCGCCGCTGCGATAGAGGCGGCCGAACCGCGGATGCTCGATGAAACGAAATGCGTTGAGCTCGGGGCGATTGAGATAGCCCCGCGCGACGCCCGCCCCGCCGACGTAAATCTCGCCGGTGACGCCGCGCGGCACAGGCTCGCCGCGGCGATTGAGCAGCACGACGCTCCACTGCTCGAGCGCGTCGCCGATGACGCTTCCCGACTCGAGATCGGCCGCCGAAAGCGCGCGATAGGTCGTGTGCACCGTCGTTTCGGTGATGCCGTACATGTTGACGAGCAGCGGCGTGCGATCGCCGTGGCGTTCGAACCAGCCGCGGAGGCTGGAGAGGTCGAGCGCCTCGCCGCCGAAGATGACGTAACGCAGCGCGAGCGGCTTCTGGCCGTACTGCTGCTCGGCGAGATCGAACTGCCGGAACGCGGAGGGGGTCTGGTTCATCACCGTCACCCGCTCGCGCGCAATGAGGTCGTAGAAATCGGAAGGCGTGCGGCTGACGAGATACGGCACGATGACCAGCCGTCCGCCGAACAGCAGCGCGCCCCACAGCTCCCACACCGAAAAGTCGAAGGCGACGGAGTGGAAGAGCGACCAGACGTCGGTCTCGTTGTAGCGGTATCGCGACAGCCCCGCGTCCATCAGGCTGAGGACGTTGCTGTGCGTGATGAGCACGCCCTTCGGCAGGCCGGTCGATCCCGAGGTGTAGATGACGTAGGCGAGGTCGTCGCGCGTGCCGCGCACGGAGGCGTACGCGGGATCGCCTTCGATCGCATGCACGTCGACGCCGGGAAAGTTCTCGAGGAACTTCTCTTCAGTCAGCAGCACTTTGGCGTTGCTGTCGCGGAGCATGTGCTCGACGCGATCGCGCGGGTACGACGGATCGATCGGCAGATAGGCGGCGCCCGATTTGAGGATGCCGAGGATGGTGATGACGAGCCACTCGCTGCGATCGAGGAGCAGCGCGACGATGTCTTCCGGTTTCGTCTGATGATGTGCGGCCAGCCAGGAGGCGATCGCGTTCGCGCGCGCATCGAGCTCGGCGTAGGTGAGCGAACGCTCTTCATACGTGACCGCGATTGCGTTCGGCGTGCGGCGCGCCTGTGCTTCGAAGCGGGAGACGATCGTGTCGTGCGACTGCACGTCGCTGATCGGAACGGCCGCGGGCTGTCGCGCATCGCGCAGCAGTTCGCGCAGCGTGGCGACGTAATCGTCTGCGAGCTGCTCGATGAACCAGCTGTCGAACGCGGCGGCGTCCCACGTCACAAGGATGCGATGGCGATCGCAGGTGAAGGCGATCGGAAAATCGGCGCGTGTGGCGTGATGAAAGCCGTCGAGGATGAGCGCGCAATGTATCGCCCGTTCGTCGCGCTCGGCCCACTCCTGATGGCGGACGATCTCCTCCATCTCGCCGCGCATCGCGTCGAGCAGCGCGAGGAACGTCGTGCCGGCGGCGATGGTCTGGCGGAAGAAGACCGGGCTCTCCCCTGCCGGCCGGAGTGCGAATGGCGGCGCGGAGAAGGCGATCTCGTCAGAGTCGGTGTAGCAGGAGAGCAGCGTCGCCAGCGGCGCCGCGAGCAGCAGATACGTCGAGGCATCGGAGCCGTTCGAAGCGCGTGCGAGTGCGTTCGCGAGCCCGTCGCCGAACGCGATGGTGTGCTCGCCGCGGCGGCCGGAAGGAGGCTGCGGCGTGCCGAGGCCGGAGGTCTGGAGGGCGTCGCGTTTGCGGCGCCAGTATGTCGTCGCAACATCAATGGAATTGGTGGTCATAGCCGGAACGAAGCCTCGAGACGGAAGCTCGCGGCGTCTTTCTCCTGGTCGGTGGTGAGGTCGATGTCGACGATGCGCGCGGCGGGACGGCTGACCGCGGCGCGGAGGAGCGTCACGAACTGCTGCTGCATGCGTGCGGCGGTGGCGGCGCGGAAGAGCGATGTGTCGTAATCGAGGTCGAAGCGGATGTCGCCGCCGAGATCGGCGAAGCGGAAGAGGAGGTCGACGAGCGCGTGCCGCTGCGGCAACTCGGCGCGGGTGACGGTGACGCCGCCAAAGTCGAAGCGGAGCGACTCCACTTCGTCCGCGGTGACGATCACGTCGAAGAGCGGATTGCGGCTCCAGTCGCGCGCGAGGTCGAGCTCGCAGACGAGCAGGTCGAATGGATATGCGCCATGCTCGAACGACTCGAGCGCGTTGGCGCGCACCGACGATGCGAGCGCGTCGAAGCTCATCTCGCCGTGCACGCGATCGCGCAGCGGGAGCATGTTCACGTAGAAGCCGACCTGCGATTCGAGCCCGGCGCGATCGCGACCGGTGACCGGCACGCCGACGACCACGTCGCTGTCGCCGGTGAGCCGGTGCAGCAGCGCGTCGACGGCGGCGATGAGAACGACAAAGACGCTCGACGCGCTCTCCGCCGCATGACGGCGCACGGCTGCACTCAAGGCGTGACCGAGCTGCACCGACGCGGTCGCGCCGGCGTAGCCGCGAATGGCGGGGCGCGGATGATCGGTGGTCATTGCGAGCCGCGGCGCGGGCGTGGCGAACGTGCGCGTCCAGAACTCGCGATCGCGTTCCGTCTCCGGCTGCCATGCCGCGTAGTCGCGGTATTGCAGCGCGAGCGGCGGCAACGTTTCGCCGCGATGGAGCGCGCTCAGTTCATGCGCGAGCACGCCGATCGACCAGCCGTCGCTGATGATGTGGTGCATGGTGGCGACGAAGAGGTGGCGCTCACCGGCACGCACGAGACGCGCGCGAAACAGCGGTCCATTGATGAGATCGAACGGCCGCGCCGCTTCGGATTCGGCGAAGGCGAGCGCGCTCTGTTCATCGGCGACAGACAGCTCTTCAAAGTCGAGCCGGGCCGCGCCGACGACCTGACGCGGCTCGCCGTCGCGGACGACGAAGGTGGTGCGCAGAGCCTCGTGCCGCTCGACGAGCGTTTCGAGTGAATGGACGAAGAGGTCGCGATCGAGCGGGCCGTCGAGCCAGACCGCGAGCGGGATGGTGTACGCGGTGACGGCGGGATGGAGTTGCTGCTGAATCCAGAGGCGATGCTGCGCGCGCGACAGTGCGTAGTCGGGCGCATCGGCGACGCGCGCGATCGGCGCGATGGCGGTGCCGCTGCGGCTGTCGATGAGGCGCGCAAGATCGCGAATGGTGGCCGCTTCGAAGAGGTCTTTGAGGGAGAGCTCGGCGCCGATGTCGCTGCGGATGCGCGTTGCGAGCTGCGCGACCTGCATGCTTTGCGCGCCGAGGGTGAAGAGGCTGTCGCTCACTCCCGGCGAGGGAACCTGCAGCACATCCGAGACGAGAGCGGCGAGGCGCATCTCGGTGGGCGTGGTCGCGGCGACGTGTTCGAGTCCGCTCTGCAATGCGCCGCCGGTGACGACGAGTTGCCAGGAGTGCTCGCGATCGCCCGGGGCGATCCTGCCGACGCGCACAAAGTACGACGGCACGAGCGCGGCGGGCGCGACGCCGGCGAGCTCGCGGCGCAGTTGTTCGATGCTGGCCGCGTGCGATGCGACGACGTAGGCGACGAGCTCCGGCTCGTCTTTTCCGATGAGCTGCGCGACCGCCACCGCATCGTCGACGAAGAGCAGCAGCAGCGCCTCGACCTCGGCGAGGTCGACCAGTTCGCCGCGAATCCAGGCGTACTTGCGGCGCGAGCCGCGATGGCGCAGCGAGCCGCCGGTGATCTCGGCAAAGTCGCCGGTCGCACATTCGCCGACGTACCACTCCCCCGTCACCGCGGGCAGCGCGGCCGCGCCGAATTCGTCGCGCACGAGCGACGGCAGCAGCGGCATGAGCGTGAGCGGCGACGACGGCAGCGACATCGCGCCGACGAGCGGAATGCCTCCGGGACGGACGAATGCATGGACGCGCGCGGCGTCGCGCAATTCGGCGCGGCGGAGATGACCATCGCGCAGATGACCGCTTTCGATGAGGAGATGCTGCAGCGCGGCGCGCGGCTCGAAGCCGCTGATCGCGTAGAGCGGCAGCGTGACCGCGGTGGCGCTGGCGTCGGTGACGTCGGTGGTGACGGCCGCGCCGCGTGCGAGTGCGGCGAGGACGAGATCGACCGGCCAGCCGTTCGCGAGCGCGAGACGTGCGCCGGGCGCGAAGCCGAGGCGGGTTGCGAGCGTGGCGCATTGCGAGGCGAGCTCGCGATGGGTGAGCTCGAGGCGATGCGTATCGGTGTAGAACGCCGCGGCGAGCGCGTCGAGTTGTGCGTACGGAGAGGTGACGGCGTCCGCGTCGGCGTCGAACGCATCCACGGCGACGATCGCGTCGTGCGTGAGTTGATCGGCGAACTGCGGCTCGGTGACGACGAACTGCGCGTCGTCGATCATCCGGAGAAAGCCGGCCACCGAGCCATACGCGGCCTCCATCGGAATCGCGCCCGCCTTCAGCAGCGCGAGGCGGACGACGAGCTGCAGCGTGCGATCGCGGAAGAAGAGCGCGACGCGCATCCCCTGCAGCACGCCCGCGCCCGTGAGGTGAATGGCCATGCCGGACGCGGCGCGATCGAGTTGCGCGAACGTGAGGCTACCGGCGATTGCAGGCGCGTGTGGATGCTCGCGCGACATCCGTTCGATGGCCGCGACGACGCTCTCACGCGCCATCGGATCGGACGCGCCGATCGGATGCTCGTCGCACAGCGGGAGGTCGTCGATGGGCGTGGCGGCGGAGGCGGGATCGGCGATCCGCTCGAGGATGCGCGTGTATGCATCCAGCCACGCGCTCGCGTCGTCGCCGTCGCGCGCATCGCATTCGACGAGAAGGTGATCGCCGAAGTCGATGACGTTGAGGCTGAGATCGAACTTCACGTCGTGCGCGGGCGCGGTCTCGAGCGTCATCGGCATGCCGGCGAATGCGGCCACCGACGGCGCGCGATCCATGTTGAACATCGCGTCGAAGCGCGACACCGCCGCCCCTTCCGCGGCGAGCGCGGCGAACGAGACGTCGGACTGTTCGTGCAGGTCGAGCACGTCGCGGCGCGCGGCGCGGAGGACGTCGTCGATGGTCGCGCCTTCATGCAGGTCGACCAGCGCGGGCATCATGGTGGTGCACTGTCCCGCGAGGCGGATGGCCCCCATCTGCGCCTGCTGCGAAAGAGGGATGCCGACGGCAAAGCTGCGGCGGCCGCGCAGACGCGCGACGAGAATCTCGAACGCGCCCAACGCGAGCATGAACATCGTTGCGGCGCGTCCGCGTGCGGCGCGTTTCAGTGCGGCTGCTTCGATGCTCAGCGTGTGGCGCGCGGCGATGCCGGAAGGACGATGCACCGGCCGCAGCGGCTCGCCCGGCTTCCACTGCGCGAGCTTGTGGCGCCAGAAATCGTTCGCCTCGTGTGCGCGCGACGCAGACCACTCGATGAAGTCGCGCAGTGGTGTGGCAGGCGGCAGCGACTGTCCGTCGTAGAGCGCGGAGAGCTCTTCGATGAAGATGCCGAGCGACCAGCCGTTGGCGATGATGTGATGAGCGGTGAGCTGCAGCGTTGCCGCGTCATCGTCCTGACGCAGTGCGCAGCGCCAGAGCGGACCATCCGTTGCGAACGGCTGCGGCGCAAAGTCGTCTGTGATCGCGGCGTCGATGTGGCCGGCCACATGCTGCGACTCGCCGTCGATCTGGATCACGCGCAGCGAATCGTGGCGATCGCTGAGCGTCTGCAGTGCGCGGCGGAGTTTGTCGCGATCGACGCGCCCTTCAATGCGCAGTTGCACGGTCTCGTTGTAGGCGGTCGATTGCGGCTCGAGCTGCATGAGCGTCCAGAGCTCGCGCTGTCCTTCGGTCAGCGGGAGGAGGTCGACGCGCGGCGCGTTGTAGCGATCTTTCAGCTCCGTGAGCGCGCCAAGGCTGTGCATCGTCGCGTCGTAGGCAACGCCGAAATCGACCAGGCAGCCGATCTCGTCGACGCCGATCGCGCGCAGCCGGTCGAGGAACGGAATGCATGTCTCGGGAGTGCCGATG
>JALYOB010000623.1 GCA_030857085.1 Acidobacteriota bacterium
GTGGAATGCCGTGGCGAGTGGCGCGTAGCGAGTTACCAGAGCGGTTTCGCCTGGACCCCAGCATCCGCATCTCGCACGCGCGTGCGTCGCGAGGCTTGCCTCACCTGCCGCCCAGGCGAAGCCGCCCTGGCAACTCGCCACGCGCCACTCGCCACTTCTTACCGTGCTACTGTTACCGTCCCGTGCGGGGTTAGCTCAGCGGTAGAGCATCTCGTTTACACCGAGGGGGTCGGGGGTTCGAATCCCTCACTCCGCACCATTCACTACAATCCGGCCCGTTTGAACGACTCCCCCCTCATTTGTCCGCAGTGCCACGGCGCGTTGGCGCGTGCCGGAAACGAAATCGAGTGCACGTCGTGCGGGCGGCGGTATCCGGTGGCGCACGGCATCATCGACTTTGCGCCGAATGGTCATTACGACCACTTCTCCTCTGAAGAAGAGCTCACGCCCGACCATCGGCGCGGACTGGAGCTGGAAGTGGAAGGCTCGCGCCGCCGCATCGCCGACTTTTATCTTCCTCTGTTGCGCAAACATCAACCCGCCGCGCGGCGTGTGCTCGATACGGGCTGTGGCAACGGCGTCTCAGTGGAAACGCTCGCGCAGCACGGCTATGACGCGTGGGGCAACGACTTGTCCGAGCTGCGCGCATGGCAATGGCGGCAGCGCACACTTCCCGAGCGTCTGCTCGTCGCGAACGCCCTCACGCTTCCTTTCGCCGACGGCTACTTCGACGCCGTCATCTCCTCAGGCGTCATCGAACACATCGGCGTCGCCGAGACTTCGGTGCCTGTGTATGCAGTGCGCGCGCTGCCGGATCGCGATGCACAACGGCTCGCGTTCGTGCGCGAGCTCGCGCGCGTCGTGCGGCCGGGCGGCTCGATCTACATCGACGCGCCGAACGGCGGATTTCCGATCGACTTCTGGCACAGCGATGCCGCGGGAAAACCGCGCTTTCATTCGCTGCGCGAAAACTTTCTGCCGCGCTATCGCGAGATTCGCACGCTCGCGAAAACAGCCATGCCGCGGTGCCGCGTCGCGCCGGTCAGCCCGCACAAGCGGTTGCAGTTTCGGCAGGCGGGCCGCCATCTGCACGGCAAGTTGCTGGCGCCGGCGGCGGACGTCCTCTTTCGCGCGATGACCGTTCCCGGATTGCGCTGGCTCGCCGGCACGGCCATCAATCCGTTTCTCGTCGTGCGCATCGCGAAACTCTGACGCGGCGTTGCCGCGGATTGGCGCCACTCCTGCGATAGACTCGCTGCCTCATGCTGCAGATGCTCAAGCGAGGACGGCGGCTCCTCCTGCTCGATGACGACACCGCGATGCAGAAGCTGATGGGAACGCTGCTGCGCCGCAACGGCTATCGCGTCGACGTGGTGAGCTCGGGCAAGCAGGCGATCGAGAAACTCGGCACGAACGAGTACGACGCGCTGCTGCTCGACCTGATGACCCCGACCGAAGGCGGCCTGACGGTGATTCGCCACCTGCAGGAGAACGAGCCTGAAGTTCTGAAGCGCGTCATCCTCGTCACCGCCTCGCCCGACTCGGTGCTGAAGAACGTCTCCGGTTCAGTCGCCGCGGTCGTGCGCAAACCGTTCGCGCCGGACGAGCTCACCGAGACCGTCGCGCGCATCGCCAAACAGTGATGCAACTGCGGCTCTCGATCCTCGATGCGCGGCTCGCCGTGTGCCGTCTCGACGCGAACGCGCCCATGCCGGATTGGGTGCGAGGCTCGTTCACCTCCGTCACGCGCACATTCGACGAGTTATCGATCGTCTGCGACGAGGCAGCCGTGCCGGACGATGTGCAGGCCGAGCGCGGCTGGCGATTGTTGCGGGTCGAAGGGCCGATTCCGTTCGAGACCACCGGCGTTGCAGCCGCGCTCGTGGCGCCGCTCGCCGAGGCGCGCATCAGCGTGTTTCTGCTGGCGACGTTCGACACCGACTACCTGCTGCTGAAAGAGGATGTATTCGAGCGCGCGATCGCCGTACTGCGCGCGGCCGGTCACTCGGCCATGTGATTGCCGTTGCCGTTTTCCTTCTCCGGACCGGGGACCGCATTGCGATTCGCGGCGGTGCGGATGCAGTTACGAATCAGCTCGACCAGGTGCGAGAAAATGACCGGCCGGCGGAGCACGATCTGCACGATGTCGACGTCTAGGCCGCGCGCGGTGGCCGGCTTTGCTGCGAGCGCGATGACCACCGGACGCGATTGCAGCGGCAGTTCGCGGATGCGCGCCACGACGCGTTCGGCGTCGCCGTCCGGCAGCCCCACGTCGAACACCACCAGACCATAACGATCGCTGCCGAGTTTCTCGAGCGCATCGTCGATGGTCGAGACGCAGTCGGAAAAGATGTCGGTCTCGAGCAGCGCCGAATACAACTGCTGCCTGAGCGATCGATCGCCGTCGGCGATCAGAACTCGACGTCCATCCGCACCCATCACAATTGTTCGTTTACAACTTATTTGCCAACACCGCGACGACTTTTTGACGGATTTCCACGCGCGGTAGAGGCGCTGGAATGGGGGCCGCACTAGTGGAGGGACATGGCTATCGAAGAACTGCGAAAGAACGGAATGATGTCCCACCTGATCGATGCACTCGAACGCGGCGAAGACATCGGCCACTACGGCCGGCTGACGTTCGCGATGATCGCGCGCCACTTCCTGGAGTCCGATGAGCTCTGCTCATGGCTGCAGAAGAACCCCGGCGTGAGCGAGCACGATGCGAAGGTGCTGTGCACGCAGGTGGAAGGCCGCGACTACAACCCGCCCCGCCGCGAACGCATCCTCGAATGGCAATCGCAGCAGGAGTTCCCCATCTGCCCCACCACCGACCCCGACGCCTGCAACGTCTACCGCGACCTCAAGTTCCCCGACCACGTCTACGAACACATCCAGCAGTACTACGACAAAAAAGCGGAGGCGTAGCTATGGAGTGCGGCGGCAAAGCCGCCGCTCTGAACGCCGGCGGCAAAGCCGCCGGCCTTGGGAGTGCGGTGGCAAAGCCACCGCTTTGGAGTGCGGCGACGC
>JALYOB010000175.1 GCA_030857085.1 Acidobacteriota bacterium
GGGGCCTCCGGCGGCCAGGGGCACGGCCCCTGGACCCGCTTGCAGGCCGAGCCTCCGCGACACAGTGTCTTAATCGGTCGAGTGTCGCGGAGGCTAGGCCTGCAAGCGGGGTCTGGGGCCGTGGCCCCAGCCGCCGGAGGCCCCTCGTCGTTCTCGCGCGAAATGGCTAGAACAACCCCCGAATCCGCTCCGCCACCTCCGCCTCCGACTCGCGCGCGATTTCCATCGCGAACGTGCGGAGCTGCTGGCGGTCGATTTCGCTGAGGTCGCGGACGCGGCGGCGGAGCACGGCGCGGGCGAGGCTGAATTTCGTCTCCGAAAACAAGGCGAAGCCGGGCAGGTCGGTGAGGAGCTTGTCGAGCGGACGCTGTTCCATCGTCGCGACGAAGTTCGTCATCTCCCGGATCGTCGTCGCCTGCAGGCCGTTGCGGATGAGCGTGGAATCGAAGTCCATCGAGGCAGCCATGGGCGCTCGCGAAGTGCAGCGCGCGTGCCGTCCTTCCGGAACGCGTGAGCTGCGTCACAAACCGCGTTTCGCCGTCGCCATCCCAACCACGATCCCGAGCCAGTACGTTACATGATGCATTGCGAACGCGACCGGAATCACAGGCCACCAGCGCAGCGGCAGCCGCGTCGCCGCCGCGCCTAACACGAGCGTCGCCAGCGCATACGGAATCGCGAGAAATGGCGCAAACAGCAATCCGATTGCACCAGCAATGATGAACGCCGCGATCTTCGGATTGCCGCGATGCGCGCGCGAGCCGCTCGCGAACATCCGTCCCGTCTTCACGCGATAGCGCCAGCGCTGCCGCAGATACGGACCCGGAAACGCGCGGCGGCGATGAAACACACGCACCTGATCGCTGTAAACGACCCGGCCGCGGGACAGCAGCTCTTCAATCAGCCGCGTGTCCTCGCCGATGTAGCCGATCTGTTCGTCGAATCCCGTGAACGCGCTCCGGCGCACGAACAGATTTACGAGCGCAATGTCGGTGGCGTGGCGCACGTCGAACACACCGCGGCGATTCTCATGACACGCAACGCCGCTCCCGATCCAGCGTGTGGCGAGGAGCGTGTCGGAGATCAATTCGGGAATGGTCGAGTCGGCCGGAGCGGGATCGGGGCCGCCGAGGGCGAGGACGTCGGGGTGAGAGTCGAGGAAGGCGGCGGCGCGGGCGAGCCAGTGCGGATCGGCGGTCGCATCGTCGTCGATGAAGGCCAGAATCTCCCCCGTCGCGACGGAAGCCGCTCGATTTCTGCGAGTTGCGGGATTACGATTCGCCTCGACCACGTTCGTGATGCGGGTTCTGCCGTCCAGCGCGAGCGGCGCGGCGGAAACGACGATCAGCTCGAACGGAAACGGCGCCTCCTGTCCCAGAACGGACGCAATCGCGCGCTCGGCATCGCCGCCGATCCGCTCGACGGGCATGATCACCGAGACCTTCATCATCGACACCTGCGGTGCCGATGAGAAATTGAAAATTGAAAATTGAAAATTGAAAAACTCCTGCCTGCGCGCTCCATTTTCAATTTTCAATTTTCAATTTTCAATTCTTTCGAGACGAAAAAGCACGTATGAAGCTAGTCATTCAAGTCCCGGCCTTCAATGAGGAGGCCACGATCGCGCAGGCTCTGCGCGAGTTGCCGAAGAAAATCGAGGGCATCTCCTCGATCGAGACGCTCATCATCGACGACGGCTCCACCGACAAAACAATCGACGCGGCACGCAAAGCGGGCGCAACGCACATCCTGCAGCTGAAGTCGCATCGCGGCCTCTCCTCGGCGTTCGTTGCCGGCATCGACGCCGCCCTTCGCCTCGGCGCGGACATCATCGTCAATACCGACGCCGACAATCAGTACAACGCCGCCGACATCGCCCGCCTCGTCGCGCCGATCGTCAAAGGGACGGCGGAAGTGGTGATCGGCGATCGCGAAGTGTCCAAGTCGCCGCACATGTCCGGTCTCAAGCGCGGCCTGCAACGCCTCGGGAGCTGGACTGTGGGACTCGCGTCCGGCCTCGAGGTCGCCGACGTGACGAGCGGCTTCCGCGCCTTCTCGCGCGAGGCGGCGATGCAGATCAACGTCTTCAATCCCTTCACCTACACGCTCGAAACGGTCATTCAGGCCGGCAATCGCAACCTCGGCGTGCAGAGCGTGCCTGTGCGCACGAACGCGCCGACCCGGCCGTCGCGCCTCTATCGCGGCATGGGGACGTACCTGCGCAAATCAATTGCGACCATTTTCCGCATCTACACGCTCTATCGCCCCCTCAAGACCTTCTTTGCCATCGGCGCGATATTGACCTTCCTCGGCTTCATTCTCGGCGCGCGATTTCTCTGGTACTTCGCACAGGGCGATCGCGGCGGCCACATTCAGTCGCTGATTCTCGCGGCCGTGTTTCTCATTACAGGCTTTCACACCTGGCTCATTGCACTGCTCGCCGATCTCATCGCCGTCAATCGACGCCTGACGGAAGACGTGCTGATCCGGGTGAAGAAACTCGAGCATCCACAGAGCGATCGCAAGCAGCAGCGCCGCTTCGAACAGGCGCGTCCCGAACAGCGCGACCGCGGACCGCGTCCTCAGCAGCAGCCGCAGCAGCCGCGACGTGAAACGCCTGCCGCAGTTGCCGAGGAGCCAGCAAAGCCGGCCACGCAATGGGTGTGGCTGCTCGACGAAGACAAGCTCAATGAGCGCGACCGTGCGGCGTCGAAGCCGAACCCGCCGAAGCCGCAGACGCGCGAGGCCGTGCATCGCGACGACGACTTTGAAGACGAGGGCGAAGCGGAGACGACCGCGGCCGCACCGTCTGCGAATCCGCGCCGCCGCCGG
The DNA here is from genome assembly GCA_030857085.1 of Acidobacteriota bacterium. Classification (GTDB taxonomy): domain Bacteria; phylum Acidobacteriota; class Thermoanaerobaculia; order Gp7-AA8; family Gp7-AA8; genus QHVT01. The sequence goes on from JALYOB010000175.1 coordinate 2,833, forward strand.
CGCCGCCGCGGCGGTGCACGTCAGCACAATGACGTGCCGGGCAATCGCGGCAATCATCTGGCCAACGGCGACGACGGCAACAACAGCGAGTCGTAGTCCCGGCTGCGTAGACGATCGTGACCAGAAGCGGTACGCGTGCGCGGCCGCTTCACATCACAACGACGTTGCGGTTGTACAGTGCCGCACCATGCCTGCAACTCATCCGTATTTCCGTGCAGAATCGCGTCATTCTGCATGTGCGTATTAACGGACTTCATGGCATACGTTGTGCTCTTTTTGTAACCGTCCGGCAGTGACGAAGTACGACGAGCCAATCGTTGCTGCGCTGCCGCCGACGCGTGGATTTCAACGATCTTTTCACCTACTGGACGTGTATCCAATCGCAGGGGAACACGTCGTTTACCGCACGGGGACCACAATGCAACGGACTACCTACCGGGCTCTGTTCCTGAGCCTTCTTGCTACCGCTCTATTCACCCTCCCCCTCTTCGCCCAGCTCCGCCCCTTCCCTCAGCACGTCACCTACGCCGGCGCCACCATTTACCCCAACAACCGCACACAAGCGCAGAAGGACGACGACGTCAGGACGTATTACAACTGGTGGAAATCGCAGTACCTCGTCACGGCCGGCACAGCGGCCGACGGCTCACAGCTGTACCGCATCGCCATGGGCGGCCCGGGCAGCGATGACGCCTATCGCACGACCTCCGAGAGTCAGGGCTACGGCATGACCATTGTGGCTCTGATGGCCGGACACGAGACCAATGCGAAGCAGATCTTCGACGGCCTCTGGAAATTCACCCGTCTGCATCCGAGCTCGATCGACAGCCGCCTCATGGCGTGGGAAGTTCCGGAAACGCCGGGCGACAATGACAGCGCATTCGACGGCGACGCAGACATGGCGTACGCGCTGCTCATGGCCGACAAGCAATGGGGCAGCGCCGGTGCGATCAATTACCTCTCCGCTGCCACTACGCTCATTGCAGGCATCAAGGCGTCGACCATCGGCCCGAACAGCCGCCTGCCGATGCTCGGCGACTGGGTCACCTACAACGGCAGCACGCGCAACGAATACACCCCCCGCACCTCCGATTTCATGCTGGCGAATTTCCGCGCATACCGCAATGCCACCGCCGATGTGACGTGGGACACGGTCGTGACGAATTCACAGTCGGCGATCACACACCTGCAGACGAATTACGCCTCCACGACCGGACTGCTGCCGGACTTCACGGAGCGAACCTCCAGTACGTCCACGACCATGATGCCGGCCTCGCCGTATTTCCTCGAGGACTACACCGACGGCGATTACAGCTACAACGCCTGCCGCGTGCCGTGGCGTCTCGGCTTGCACGCGCTTCTGTGGAACAACGCCACGTCCGTAACTCAGGTGCAGAAGATCTCGAGCTGGGCCAAAACGAAGACGGCCGGCAATCCGCAGATCTTCCGTGAGCCGGGCTACATGCTCGACGGCACGACGCTCGAGCCGACGTGGGATTACAGCAGCGCATTCGTCGCCCCGCTCGGCGTCGCCGCAATGAGCGGCGGATCGACGCAGCAGACGTGGCTCAATTCCATCTACAGCAGCGTCGTTGCGCGGCACGAGGGTTACTACGCCGACAGCATCGACATGATCTGCCTCATCATCATGAGCGGCAATCACTGGGATCCAACGCTTTGACCGATCCGCCGGCGCTCTCTTTCAACGAGAGCGCCGGCGTCACCACGGCGCCTGTTTTCGATTGTGGAAGAAAAGGCCCTTCGCCGCACGCTCCGCGTCTGCCTCTCCCGCATCCGCACGGAGGCCGTCTCGATCCGCGCATACGGTTCATCGGCAGGGGATCCCTCGACTTCGCTCGGGATGACACCGGCCGGCGTTGTGTCATCCTGAGCCGCGAAGACGGCGAAGGACCTTCTCCGTGGCCGCACTGGAAGGGTCCTTCGGCGTCTACGCGCCTCAGGATGACACGGACGCCGTGTCATTCCGCGGCGCCCATCTTCTATGGATCGCAGCACCCGCCCGGACGGAATCCCGCCGCAATCGCTTCATCGCGGGTCTTGAATTTCGCCGTGCAGTTCGCGCAGCCGGCGTAGCGGCACGTGTTGCGGTGAAATTTGTGGGTATTGGTGTTTCCGACGAATGCCGCGTCCACGCTCGCGCTGCGTTCCGTCGACGTGTCGCACAGGCCGCAGGCGCGGTAGCCCGCGTCCCTCGCCTCCTGAACTGAATCGAATCTTGCCGTGCAGTTCGTACAGGAGTAATAGCGGCATGTGGCGTGATGAAAAACGTGCGTGCGGGTATTGCCGTGCAATGGCTCGGCAGCCGGAGCCGCGGACGCGGCGAGCAGGAGGACGCACAGCAGGAGAAAACGCGTGGTGATCCGCGCGGTCATTTGTCTGAACGACACCATTCCGCGCATTTTGTAGCGAGAGGCGGCGCGAACGCCGCCTCTCGTGCGTTGCAGAAGATCAGGGCTGGGGCTGATTCTCGACGTCCGGATCGATCGAAATCTCGGCGTCGGCGGCGCTGATGACGCGCGACACGCGGTTCCCTTCCGGCGTACGGATGTTGATCGTGTAGCGATACATCACCGCGGGCGATCCATGCGGCAGCGGAGCGCCGGCATCCGCAACCCAGTTGTTTCCGCTCGGTGCGGCCGGCACGCCGGGCCAGGGCGCGAACGGTGCGGGAGGGTTCTCGTCGAACACGATTCCGTCTTCTTCCCACGTGCCGCCGCGGAGAACCCAGGTGATGCTCTGATCGACGCGGTTGATCTGCACGGTGGGCGGATTCACGATTACGCCCTGCGGAGTCACTGTAATGTTCACTAAAGCCATCTTCTCTCTCCCCTCAATTCTTGCAGTTGGACCAGGGCTCAGCCCGTGTGCTGAGCCGCCACTGAGGTCACACTGTGGACGTAATCGGGCGCGCGGTAGCCGATGCGCTCCAGCCGCTGGATGAGCGGCGCGGCGTCTGCGTTTCGATTCAGACGGAGAAAACAGCGCGCCATGATGTCCAGCGCTTCAGGACGGTCGTTTCTGCGCGCCATCGGCGCAGTGAGGTCGATCGCTCGCGACCATGCCGCCGCAGCGGCGGCTTGATCATGATTCGCCGCGTGAGCGTTGCCGAGAATGAGCAACCCGTCGGCGAGATAACGCGGCGTTTCCGCGTCTTTGTCGCCCGCTTTGACGAACAGCGCGACCGCTGCATCTCCCGCGCGAATGGCCCCGGCCACGTCGCCGCTCTGCAGCGCCAGTCGCGCCGCGGCCGAGCGCACGTTGCCGAGATCTCGCTGCCACGACGACAGAGCATCATTGCGCCTTGTGAGCGTCTCGAGCACGCGCTGCGCGTCCTGAATCGCCGGCCGCGCCGCAGCGACATCGCCGCGCATCCGCAACGCGTCGCCATACATCATCTGCGCGATCGCGTAATTACGCCGCCAGACGCTGTTCTGTGGATCGCGTTCGGTCAATACGCGGATGAGGGAAATCGCCGCCGCATGGTGCTGTAATGCGGCGTCGAGGTCGCCGGTCATTTCCGCAAAACGGCCGAGGTAATTGTGGCTGACGAACAGACGATCCTGCCAGCGCGTATTGCGCGGATCGATCTCCGCGAGGTGTGCGTACATCCGGAACTCGCGTTCGTAATGTTCGCGCGCACCGCGAAAGTCGCCCGAGCGCTGCAGGACCAGTCCGGTGCGATTCAGGTTGCGGGCGAGGTCGGCCTGCCGCTCAATGTCCGCCGGCCTTGCACGCACGCGCTCCTCTGCAATCGCGCGTGTAATGCGCAGATGCTCCAGTGCCCGCGCGAATTCGCCTTTCAGCTCATACACGGACGCGACCGAGCTGTGGCCATAAGCGCGTTCGAGCTGATAGTCGTCATTGAACGGATACGCTTTCGCCAGCCGTTCCGCACCCCCGAGGTACATTCCGTAATGCCGCAATGCCTCGGGTAATTTGCCCTGACGGCGATACACGTCGCCGAGGTAGAAGTTCGAGGTGGCGAATGCGAGCTGCGCGAGCGGCGAATTCGTGTCGCGCCGCGCCGCGAACGCGGTCAATGCGCGCGAACGTTCAAACACGCGCAATGCGTCGTCGAGGTGTCCCTGCGCCGTACGCACTTCGCCGAGCTGATTGAGTGCCTTCGCGCTCCGTGCAATCTCCTCGGCCGTCATCGACTCAGGGTGCAATGACTGAACATACTTTAACGCCTGCTCACCCACGTCATCGAGGACGTCCAGTCGTCCCACCGTGCCGAGCTTCTTTTTCAGATCGCCCAGCATGAATTCGATGAGATCGTCCGCCTGTGCGCGACGCTGTTCCGCCTCCGCACGCGCGGCGACGGCGATCGCACGTTCCGCCTTCAGGTCGACCGTATAGCGCCAGCCGCCCAGCGTCGCGATGAGGGCGATGGTTCCGACGATGGCGCGGCGCGCAATGCGCTGCCCTTTGTCGGCGAGGAACTGCAGACGCTCCAGCGTCTCGATCGCGGTCGGACGATCGGCGGGTGCGGTTTGTTTGAGGCGGTTGATGAGCGCGGTGACGTCGCCGGGGGCACCTTCCACCGGAAGGGTGACGCCGCGGGCGACGCGCAGGATGATCTCGCGTGCGGTGAGGTCGAACGGATGGGGGTCTTTGCCGGTGAAGAGGACCTGCAGGAGAAGTCCGAACGAGAACATGTCGCTCGCGGGCGTCAAGGACTCGCCGCGCGCCTGTTCGGGACTCATGAAAATCGGCGTGCCGAGGGTGATGCCGACGGCGGTGGCGAGATAGTCGCGGCGGACGGCGCTGGAGTCGAACTTCATCGGCTCCGGCAGCGCGAGTGTGGCGCCGGCGTGCTCGGGCGTGCTGCGGATGGGGATGCGCACGGCGGGGTGGCGATCGCTGGAGCGAGGGCGGCTGCGATGGAGCCAGCGCGCGAGTCCGAAGTCGAGTACTTTCACTTCGCCCGTCTTCGTGATCATCACGTTTTCGGGCTTGAGGTCGCGGTGAACGATGCCGGCGCGGTGGGCCTGCACGAGCACTTCCGCGATGGCGACGGCGATGCGCAGTTTCTCGCTGCGCGGCATCTTCGCGGAGAGGGTCTCGTGAAGCGTGCGGCCGTCGATGTACTCGAGAACGAGGAGGTCGGCGTCCCCGCTCTCGATGTAGTCGTGAATGCGGCAAATGTTGGGGTGATCGAGTTTCGAGAGGGCGCGCGCTTCCCGCAGCAGGCGATCGCGCGCGTCGTCATCGAGACGCTGATCGGCGTTGAGCACTTTGACCGCGACTTTGCGCTCGAGTTTCTCGTCGTACCCGGCGTACACGTCGCC
>JALYOB010000176.1 GCA_030857085.1 Acidobacteriota bacterium
CTCCACACTACTCGCCGGTCTGCCGCTCGCGCTCTTTCTGCTTGGCCTCGTCCTGCTCCGGGACGGGCGCATCCTCGCGCACCGGCGGCATCTGCGTCGCCTCGTCTTCGCCGGGCTCCGGTTGCGCAGGCCGGTTCGTGTTGTCGACAACTCGTGTGTTGGTCATGACTCTCACACCCTCGTCAGTTTCGCGAACTTTGCGATGAACTTCTTCGAGCCCGCGCGTTCGAAGTAGACGGTCAGCTTCGCCTCGGGGCCGCTGCCTTCCATTGTGAGAATCGTGCCGACGCCGAACTGCTCGTGCTTCACCTTCTGTCCGCGCTTGAGCTCCGCGCTCGCGCCCGGCGCGGTCTGCTGCTGTTTCGCGGCGTTGATGGCGCTGGGATCGAACTGCACCGGCGCGTTCTGAAAAAACGACAGCACTCCATTGACCGACTCGTTTTTGCGCGGCGGCTCCGGGCGCGGCTGCGGCGGTCGCGGTGCGGGCGAGCCGTAACGCTGCTGCTGCGGCGCGTAGTGGCGAGGCGGCGGCGCGTTGTTGTAGCGCTGCTGCTGCATCGGACGCTCGCGCCAGGACGGCTCCTGCGACGACGCGTAGCGATACGAATTCGCGAGGCGCACCTGTTCGGTCGCTTCCGTCGGGATCTCCTGCAGAAACGGCGACGGACTCTGCTCGCGGAACTTGCCGTGGATGCGCCGCTCGTACGCGTGCAAACAGAACAGCATTTCGCGCGCGCGGGTCATGCCGACGTAGCAGAGACGCCGCTCTTCCTCCAGATCTTCGTTGTGCTCGAGCGACTGCGAGTGCGGCAGGATGCCTTCTTCCATCCCCACCAGAAACACGACCTTGAACTCGAGCCCTTTCGCGGCGTGCAGCGTCATCAGCGTCACGCCTTTCTGCGACTCGTAGCGATCGAGATCGGACATGAGCGTGAGCGAGTCGAGATAATCGGCGAGCGCCGACTGCGGATTTTGCTCCGTGAATTCACGCGCGGAGTTGAGGAGTTCGTCGAGGTTCTCGAGCCGCGACTCGTCCTGCAGATCGCGCGACTCCTGCAGCATGCGCCGGTAGCCGGTGCGCAGCAGCACGTAGTCGATGAACTCGGGAACAGGATTCGTGGCCGCGCGCTGGAGGTCGTGCACGATCTCGCGGAACTCTTTCACCGCCTTCGCCGCGCGCGCCGGCAGGAACGAGAGATCGCCTTCGATGATGGTCCAGAGCGAGACGTTCTGCGCCGCCGCCTGTTCGGAGAGCGTGTTGATGGTCGTGTCGCCGATGCCGCGCGTCGGCGTGTTGATCACCCGCTCGATCGACGGCGTGTCGTGCGGACGCACCGCCGCGCGCACGTACGAGAGGATGTCCTTGATCTCGGCGCGCTCGTAGAACTTCACGCCGCCGACGACCGCGTACGGGATGTTCGCGCGCAGTAGTTCTTCTTCAAAGGGCCGCGACTGCGCATTCGTGCGGAAGAGAATCGCAAAGTCCGTGAGCTTGTATTTCGATCGCAGCGACGACATCTTCTCGAGCACGAACTGCGCTTCCTCGCGATCGTTGCTGCACGTCACGAGGCGCACCGGATCGCCTTTGCCGCCGCTCGTGAAGAGCGTCTTTCCCTTGCGGGCGATGTTGTTCGAGACTACGCCCGTCGCGGCATCGAGGATGTTGCCCGTCGAGCGGTAGTTCTGTTCGAGCTTGATGATCTGCGCGCCCGGAAAGTCGCGCTCGAAGTTGAGGATGTTGTTGATGTCGGCGCCGCGGAACTTGTAGATCGACTGATCTTCATCGCCGACCGCGACGAGATTGCCGCGTTTTCCGGCGAGCAGTTTCACGAGCTGGTACTGCGCGCGATTCGTGTCCTGATACTCGTCGATGAGCAGATGCTGAAAGCGGTCGTGCAGCTCGTCGCGCACGTCTTCGTGCTGCTCGAGCAGCTGCACGTAGTTGCCGATGAGGTCATCGAAATCCATCGCGTCGAATTCGCGGAGACGCTTCTGGTACGCGCGATAAATCTCCGACACACGCGCGCCGAAAAAGTCGAGGTTCGTCTTCTCGTACTCCACCGGTCCAATGAGCTCGTTCTTCGCGTGCGAGATGCGCGTGAGCACGGAACGCGGCGGAAAAGCCTCGTCGTTCACGTTCAGCTCGCGCATGCAGCGGCGAATGAGCGTCATCTGATCGCCTGTGTCGTAGACCGCGAACGACTTGGTGAAGCCGAGGCGGTCGGCGTAGCGGCGGAGGATGCGGAGGGAGGTGGAGTGGAAGGTGCCGATCCAGGGACGATGACCGCCGGTCGGCGGCACGAGCGAGTCGACGCGGTGGAGCATTTCGGCCGCGGCTTTATTGGTGAACGTGACCGCGAGAATGTTCGGCGGACGCACGCCCATCTCGCCCATGAGATAGCCGATGCGATACGTGATCACGCGCGTTTTTCCCGAGCCGGCGCCGGCGAGGACGAGCAGCGGACCTTCGCCGTGGGTGACTGCCGCGCGTTGTTGAGGATTGAGTCCGGAGAGATCGAGCATTGGGTGAGCCGCAGTTTACAAGACGCGCACGTGCGTCATTCTTCGACCTCGTGGAACGCAGAAACGCGGCGCCGTGTTCTCGGTCGAAAGCATCAATTCGGTTAGACTCTCGTCCGTCCGCGGTCCGGAAGCCTGGAGGAAAACATGTTTGGCATTGGAGTGCCTGAACTTCTCATCATTCTCGTCATCGTCGTGGTGATCTTCGGCGCCGGACGGCTCCCGCAGCTCGGCCGCGGCCTCGGCGAGGGCATTTCGAATTTCCGCGACGGCATCAAAGGCAAAGACGACAAGGCTCTGCCGAAATCGTCCGACGACAAGACCGTCTGATTCGCGTTGACTGCACCGAAGTGGCTCATCACCGGAGCCGGCGGAATGGCCGGCACCGATCTGCGCGACGCGCTCACTGCACGCGGTGACGCCGTCGTCGCGCTCGCGCGCACAGAGCTGGATGTGACGGACGCGCATGCTATCGACGCGGTGGTGCGCGAGCACGCGCCGGCAGTGATCGTCAACTGCGCGGCGTACACGAAAGTCGATCAGGCCGAAGTCGAGGAAGAGCTCGCGAGCGCGATCAACGGCTCTGCGGTCGCGTCGCTCGCGCGAGCTGCGAACGCGATCGGCGCGCTCCTGATTCATATCTCCAGCGACTTCGTGTTCGATGGCTCGAAGCGCACGCCGTACGAACCCGATGACGTGACCGGTCCGCTCTCGGCGTATGGCCGCTCGAAGCTTCTCGGGGAGCACGCTGCGGAGCTCGCAGAACAGCACCTGATCGTGCGCACGTCGTGGCTCTTCGGCGTGCATGGCCCGAACTTCGTCGAGGCCATTCGCAATCAGATCCGCAAGGGAACGAATCCGCTGCGCGTGGTTTCCGATCAGCGCGGCTGTCCGACGTACACGCCGCATCTTGCGCAGGCGATCCTGCGCCTCGTCGAGAGCAACGCGCGCGGCGTCGTGCATTACGCCGACGCGGATGAATGCTCGTGGTTCGATTTCGCTCGTGCGATCGCGGAGGAGTGCGGGGCGAGCGTGGAGGTGAAGCCGGTCACGACCGCTGAGTTTCCACGGCCTGCCACGCGTCCGGCGTATTCGGTGCTCTCGACGCGCAGCTACGAACGTGCGACCGGCGCTACTCCGGCGTCGTGGCGGGAAGGTCTTCGTGAGTACCTGAAACTGCGTGCATGAGGAACTCGACGTTCCCCTCGGCACCTTTGATCGGACTCTCGATCACTCCTTTCACGTCGAATCCGAGCTCGCGAGCAACGCTCACCACACCGTCAATCGCCGCCTGACGTTTCGCTTCGTCGCGAACGATGCCGCCTTTGCCGACTTCGTGCTTGCCGACTTCGAACTGCGGCTTGATCAGCGCGACGAGCTCGCCGCGCAAGAACGTCGCGACGGCCGGCAGGATCAGCTTGAGGGGGATGAAAGAGACGTCGATGGAGACGAACTCGATCGCCTCGTCGAAGTTCTCCGGCTGGAGAAAGCGAGCGTTCACTTTCTCCCGATTGATCACCCGCGGATCGTTGCGCAGCGAGACGTCGAGCTGGCCGTATCCAACGTCGATGGCGTAGACCTTCTTCGCGCCAGACTTGAGCATCACGTCGGTGAAGCCACCCGTTGATGCGCCGATATCTGCGCAGGTTTTACTGTCTACATTAATGGAGAACTCTTTCAGTGCATGAGCGAGCTTCATCCCGCCGCGCCCGACCCACGGATGCTCGAGCTCCGCGACCGTCACTTCGTCTTCTTCGGTGACGTTCGCGCCGGCCTTATCGACGAACTGACCGTTGACCAGAACTCGCCGGGCCATGATCAGCGACTGCGCCTTCGATCGCGTCTCAACCAGACCGCGATCGACGAGGACGACGTCGAGGCGCTGCTTTTTCATTCGTTGACGACGACGAAGCCGGCCTGCGCGAAGTGGTGGTCGTTCGTGAGGACGTGGCGGATTCCGCGCTGCTCCATGAGGACCATGGACATGCAGTCGACATGCGACCACTCTTTGTCGGGCCGTTCCGCATAACGATGCAGACCTGCGACGAAAAGTGCCCGGTCGGCCGGCAGCACCTCGTATGCGCGCACTGCTTGCTTGACACCTTCGACCGCCACCTGGCGCGAAGCCGCGCCGGCTTCGGAGAAGTATGCGAGAACTTCGGTCAGCACGGCATCGTGCGTCACGGCGTGCGCACGACTCACAACTTCAAGCGCGACGCGCTGCGCGCGTCTGTGGTGCGAGTCGCGCCGGTCGAACAGCGCGATGAAAAACCACGCATCAACAAAGTACGTCTGCATTACTTCGCGGTCGCGCGCCGCTTGCCGTACACGACCTCGTCGATGTGATCCGAATCGTGCCCTTTGGCGTGCATCCGGATCAGGTCTTCTTCCGGAATCTGATTCCCGAGCTCGACGAGCATCTCCGCGAGCTCACCCACAGTCCCGTACTTTCTCGCCGGCACGAACTCCCGCACCCGTTTCGCAATCCCTTCCGCATGCAGGTCGTACTGCGCACGCAACACATCCTGCGCGCCGTGATGCACGTACTCGTCGGGGATGCCGATGCAGTGGAACTGCACGTTCTGGATGCCGAGCTGCTCGCAGCGTTCCATCACTGCCGAACCGAAGCCACCGGCGAGCGAGCCTTCTTCCACCGTAATGACGTACGAATTCGGCGTGCAATATTGCTGAATCAATGCATCATCCAAAGGCTTGATGAAACGCGCATTGATAACGGTGACGTTAATACCTTCCTGCGCGAGCGTCTCCGCCGCCTGCATCGACGGCCAGACCTCATTGCCGATCGCGAAGATCGTCGCGTCCGTACCTTCGCGTAGCACCTCGCCTTTTCCGATCGGCAGCGCCTTCAGCTCCGCATCCATCTGCACGCCGACGCCGTTGCCGCGCGGGTAGCGCAGCGAGGCGGGGTGGCCGCTGTCGAAAGCGGTCTTCACCATGTGCCGGAGCTCGTTCTCATCCTTCGGCGCCATGCAGATCATGTTCGGGAAGATCCGCAGGTAGGCCATGTCGTAGATGCCGTGGTGCGTCGGGCCGTCGGCGCCGGCGATGCCGCCGCGGTCGAGCGCGAATACGACCGGCAGATCCATGATCGCCACGTCGTGGAACACCTGATCGAACGCGCGCTGCAGGAACGTTGAATAGATCGCCGCGATCGGCTTCATCCCCTGCGTGGCCATGCCGCCGCAGAACGTCACCGCATGCTCTTCCGCGATGCCGACGTCGAACATCCGCTCCGGGAACGCCTTCGCGAACTTGTCGAGACCCGTTCCCTCCGGCATGGCGGCGGTGACGGCGATGATCTTCGGATCATTCTTCGCCAGCTCCACGAGCGCGTCCGCAAAGACGGCGGTGTACGTCGCCGGCTGCGGCTTGTCCGACTTGTTGCCCTCACCCGTCGTCACATTGAACGGCGACACGCCATGCGACCAGATCGGCTTATCCTCGGCCGGCGTGTAGCCCTTCCCCTTCTTCGTCATGACGTGAATGAGGATCGGGCCGTCGTAATCGCGGTACTGCTCGAACAGAGGCAGCAGCGTATCGAGGTCGTGGCCGTCGTACGGCCCGAGGTACTTGAAGCCGAGCTCCTCGAACAGCGTGCCCGGCACGATCATGTTCTTGAGCACCTGCTCCATGTCGTGCGCGAGGCCGTGCAGCTTTCCGCCGATCAGCGGAACGCGATCCATCACGCCCTTCGCGAGATCCTTGGCCTGGTTGTAGCGCTGCCCTTTGATGATCTGGTTGAGGTATCCCGACATCGCGCCGACGTTCGTCGAGATCGACATGTCGTTGTCGTTCAGCACGATCATCAGCTTGCGCTTGAGGTGGCCGGCCTGATTGAGACCTTCCAGCGCGATACCGCCCGAGAGCGCACCGTCTCCGATGATGGCGACGACGCGATAGTCCTCCTGACGGAAGTCGCGGCCGACCGCGATGCCGAGTGCCGCGGAGATGGAAGTCGAAGCATGACCGGCGTTGAAGACGTCGTACTCCGACTCCTCCCGCTTGCAGAAGCCGGAGATACCGTCGTGCTGACGGATGGTGGGAAACGTGTCGCGGCGGCCTGTGATGAGCTTGTGCGGATAGCTCTGGTGGCCGGTATCGAACACGATCTGATCGCGCGGCGTATCGAACGTGTAGTGCAGCGCGAGCGTGAGCTCCACGATGCCGAGGTTGCCGCCGAAGTGACCTCCGACGCGCGAGACGACGTCGATGATCGTGTCGCGGATCTCCTGCGCAACCTGAGGGAGCTGCTTGGGATCGAGCTTGCGAAGGTCGCGGGGGGTATCGATCGAGTCGAGTAGTCGAGGCATCGTTTTTCCGTCGCCTAGCTGCGGCGTTCGCAGATGGAAACCGCGATCGGCCCCAGCGAATTCACAGGACCGCCGATCATATCAGCGTTACTCCGGGCGACTTCCAGCAGGCGCCCGACTTCGGCACGTGCACTGTCCGCGCCGAGGAGGGCGGGCCACGTCAGTTTTCCCTGCGCGACGTCTTTGCCGGCCGTCTTGCCGAGCGTCACGGACGACTCTTCGATGTCGAGCAGATCGTCGACGATCTGGAAGGCGAGGCCGAGGGCATCGCCGTAGCGGCGGAGCGCATCGAGCTGCTCTTCGCTCGCGCCGCCGAGCAGGCCGCCGAGGACGCACGAGGCGGTGATCAGCTTGCCGGTCTTGTTGCGGTGGATGAACTGCAGCTCGCGCAGGAGCGCCTCGCGATCATCGCTCTGCTCCTGCGATTTTTCCGCGACGATGTCCGCGACCTGACCGCCGATCATGCCGGTCGAATCGACCGCAGTCGCAACTTCCGCCATCGCCCGCAGCTGCCGCGCCGGATCCCCCACCGGTCTCGCCAGCCACGCAAACGCCTCGGTCAGAAGCGCGTCGCCAGTCAGCACACCCATGGCCTCGCCGAACACCACGTGCGTGGTCTTGCGGCCGCGGCGCAGGTCATCGTTATCGAGGGCAGGAAGATCGTCGTGGACTAGGGAGTAGGTGTGAATGAGCTCGAGCGCAGAGAGGTGCATCAACACCGGCGCGAAATCCGCGCCGCATGCTTCCGCCGCGGCGATGGCGAGGATCGGACGGATGCGCTTTCCGCCGCCTAACACGGCGTAACGCATCGCCTCGTGAATCACCGCCGGTTGCGTCGAGGCAGGAGGAAGGTGGCGGTCGAGCGTGGCGTCGACGAGCGCGCGCTTTTCCGCGAGATAAGCCCGGATGTCCATCGCACGCGGCTACTCGGCCGCAGCTTCCTCGTCGTCTTCTTCGAGCTCGTCGTCTTCGAACGGCTCGGTCACCGGCTGCCCTTTCGCGTCCGCGAGAATCAGCTCGATCTTCTTTTCCACTTCCTCGAGGCGCTGGTGGCAAAAGCGCGAGAGGCGAATCCCTTCCTCGAACAGCTGCAGCGATTCATCGAGCGGCAACTCCTCGCTCTCGAGTCGCTGCACGATCTTCTCGAGATTCTGGAAGGACTTTTCAAAGTCGTTCGGACGGCGGGCAGCCATGGCGCGTGCGGTTATAGCAGATGAGTTCCTCGGAGTTCCTCGGTTCCTCGGTTCCTCGGAGTTCCTCGGCGGTCAAAAGGTCTACTC
>JALYOB010000624.1 GCA_030857085.1 Acidobacteriota bacterium
CGCCGCCGGCTCCGTAGCCGACGATGATGTAGTCGGGAGTTTCGATCGCCCGGTTCCTCAGAAGGTCTTGAGCAGCTCGATGAGCGCACGCTTGTCGGCCATCGGCAGATTGCGGCCGAATTCGTGGCCTTTGTCTTCAATGAAATCGGGGCATTTGTTGAGCGCGAGGAACTTCGGCACGAGCTCGGTACGCATCAGTTCCTTCGTCTGTTCGTCATCGAGATTGCCACGCTTCATTTTGCCGAGGGTGTCGATGATGGAGGTGAGCAGCTTGAAGCGCCTTGCGCCGTTGACAAGTCCCGGATCGAGATTCGTGTTGGAGATCAGATTGATCGGCGTCCCCTCGGGGATCGGGCCGATGCGATAGCTGTCCGTCGCCGCGTCATAGAGCTCCTGATGGCGGTCCAGTGCCCGCTTGAGGATGCGCGGCAGGTATTCGCGCGGCATGTAGATGTACGACTTTTTGCTCGTCTTCCAGATCAGGCTTCCGCGCGGCTGAATCCAGAGCATTTTCTCGATGCCGTCCTGGAATGCCTTCATGCGCGCGTCGACGCTGACGTCGCCGGGCGTGAGCACCATCGGGTCGACGCCGACCGTGTTGTTGTGCAGATACGGCGCGCTCGACCAGAGGCTGATCAGCGACGGCGGGCGATAGTAGCCCGGTCCGTTCGATTCGTTTTTGAGCGGGATGTCGATGTCGCTCTTGCCGGTCGGCGAATAGGGATTGTCGACCTGGAACGTCGGGATGCGCGGCAGCTCTTTGTAGGTTTTCGAAGAGAAATTGTCCCAGATGTGATTGGCCGTGGCATTCGTGGCGGCGGCGCGGGTGGAGTTCGTGCCGATCTGCGTCACCGGGTGGCGGCGTTCGTCACTGAGGAAGTTGTCGGTGAAAAAGTCGGGCGCCTGTACCGCATTACGGAACCATTCTTTCGCCCGGTCGCTGACGTGGCCATTGGCGTCGAACGGATCAAAGTCGGGCTGCTTGCTGGAATGGCAGGAGGCGCAGTTTTCGGCGAATACCTGCTTGCCGCGATTGAGCGTCGACTGGTCGGACGTGAGATAGCGCGCGCCGCCCGGAGCGTCTTTGAGCAGCAGCGGCTTCGCGTATTTGATGAAGTAGGTTGCCAGCGCGTGCGAGCGGTCTTCGCTCCAGTTCCACGACGCCGAGTTTTCCTGCATTTCGCGCACGGTCACCGGCGATTGCGAGCGCCACCGGCGATTGCGGGGGAGCGCGCCGCCGACGAGCGGGCGGAAGTGCTTGCGCCATTCCGGCCAGGCGTGGCCGATGTTCACATAGACGCGGCTCAATGCCCCTTCGAAGCCGACCGAGTCGTCGCCCTGTTTGAGGACGCGCGGTACGAGCTGACCCTTGTCGACAGTGAGCCATTTCAGATCGAGCGCGCCGCCTGCGAACTGCTCGACCATCGGATCGCCATGCGAGGGCGTGGTCACGCCGCGGGCTGCACGCTCCAGACGCTGGCCGACATTGAACACGCCGTTCATCGTGCCGGGATTGTTGAGGTAGTCGGTGGCGATGAAGGAGGTATCGAGCGAGCCGGGAGGGCTGGTGTGAATGAGCTGCCAGACGAAGCTTTCTTCCGGCTGTCCCGACACCGTCACCGGCGCGCCGTTCACGCCTCCGGTGACGAGGCGCGGCACGAAGAATTCGGCGACGTTGAAGTATTGCGCGCCGACATAGTCATTGAGGTTTTCCCACTTCGGATTGTTCACGTCCTGCGGCGGACGGACGGGATCGAAGCTGACGTGACAGAGCGCGCACGCCATGCCCACCGTGTACGGACGCACGAGCTTCGGATTGTTGTAATACGAGGGATTTTCGTAAAAGTCGTGATTGACGCCGTCGGAGGCGACATGCTTCATCCAGTCGGCGCGCGCGGCGGCGTCGAACTTCGGATTGTCGGAAATGCGCAGTCCAATGACGCCGGTCGAGCGGCCATAGGTCGCGTAATCGACCTGCTCGTCAAAACGGCCGTCAGGATCCTTCGGATTGGGAACGTCGAGGAAGAGGCCGTACTGGTCCGGCCGCGACGGCGCCATGAAGCCCGGCTGATTGATGATGCCGATGTCGACGAAACGGCGGTCGCGGCGGCGCGAGTCGAGGGTCTTGATCAGATCGGCCGTGCCGAAGCCGTGCTGCGAAAGCCAGTCCCACATCAGGCCACTGTCGCCGACCCAGAGATTCCAGACGATGCGGCCGCGCAACGCTTCCTTTTCGTCCGCTTTTGACGGATCGAGCGTGAAGCCGTTCATGCCGGGGAAGACGTCGACTTCCGTCTCTTTCCACTGCGGCGGCGTGGGCATGTAGCGGACCGGCGGCCGCTGGTGACATGCCACGCCGATCAGCACGAGAGCCGACAAAATAGCCAACAGAAGCCGAGGCCGGAAGCGGGACATATCGTTCTCCTTTCTCCGCGCCGGCGGAGAGGGCAGGGGTTACCTGGATGGACCTTTACTGTAGGAGTGTCTTACGGACGGATTTCCCTACCCGCCGAATTACTGATTCGCTCGCGGGTCGCCGCTTTTCCTGAAGTAGTCGCGCAGTTTTTCGGGGCGGTAGCTCCGGTCGCCGTCCCATCGCTGCCGCACGCTCGGGTGGAGGCTCTGGGTCGGATCGAGTCCTTTGAAGTTCGATTGCGGCGACGCCTCTCCGACCGGCCGGTCGTACCGCGGCAGGAATTTGTATTTGATGGACAGCGAGTCGTGCGGCGGATTCTGGAGCGGATTCGGGTGCAATTTCCGATGTTCGAGCACCTCGGCATCGAGCGCGAGCCCCGCCTGCGGGCTGCTCGCTTTGTCGAGCATCCATTGCAGCGCAATGTCGGACAAGCCAGCCTGTTCGTAGCCGCCGCCGATGTCGGAGTGCACTCCGGCGAACCAGACCTGTTCGAGTTTCGACTCCGCGCCCGGCTCGTAATCCCATAAAGTCGGCCGGAACGGGCCGCGCCGCTCGTCGATGGCCAGTGCGTGACAGGCGTATCGGACGCTGCTGCTCAGTTG
>JALYOB010000177.1 GCA_030857085.1 Acidobacteriota bacterium
CTCAATGACCTCAGTGCCGCGGTCGGCCTCGCCCAATTCCGCCGCCTCGACAGTCTATTGAGCAACCGCGCCGCAGTCGCGGCCATGTACAGTGAACGCCTCGCGTCGATTGAAGGCATCACCCCGCTCCCCCCACCCTGCGCGCGCATGACGGTGAGCTGGTTCCTGTACGTGATCCGCATTGCAGATCACATCGACCGCGATCACTTAGCCAATCACCTGGAAAGTCGCGGCATCCCCACCCGCCCCTATTTCTGGCCCATCCACCTTCAGCCGCCGTATGTGGAACGCTTCGGCTATGAAGCCGGCCAGTACCCTCACTCCGAATCCGCCGGCCAGATGCTCCTCGCCCTCCCCTTCCACGGGGGCCTCAGTGAAGGCGAAGTCGACGCGGTATCTGAGGCGTTGCGGGAAGCGGTGCAACAGAGCGCGTGAGGTCGCGAGGACAGCTACTTTTTCTTTGTAGACCCTGCGCCATATTTGAACTCGCTCACTACGACGAGCGATGCTTCGCGCAGCCGGTTTTCTTCGTCGGCAGCCGCCTGCGCCGTAGCCATCTTCCAGGCCAGCCGTTCGTAATGCGGCAGCATCGTGTGGGACTCGATCACCTGCTCGAGCGTTTCGGAAGCCGTAGCGTCGATGACGTCGACGTTCGTGACGTCGTTCACCCGCTGCCGCACGGCAGTGAGGTCAGGAACCATTGTGTACCGCGTAACCACACACTGTCTCGTCCCACACGTCCGTGTGCGCAGCACCTGCATCGACGTATGGGACCGCACCCGCTCCCCGGTAAAACCCCGCTCACTGCTGTCGAATTCGAGATGCGTCCCTACTGCGCAAGGCTGCGACGCCCATAAAAGAATCCGCTCATCCCAATTCGCACGCTCCTCCGCGCCGAGGGGGAAGCGATCAAGATGCATTGACGGGGAATCGGCCGAGAAACTCACGCCATCCGCAATGATGGCGGTGTCCACGTCTTCAAACCCGCGCGTTTCGGTGAGCTTGCCGACCGCATTGAACAGCATTGTCAGCTTATGCCCGCGCACCAACTCCCAGACCGGCGACGCGGTTTCACGATCATTGACGAGGTACTGGAACGACATCGGCGTCATGACGAGCCGGTAGCCTGACGGAATCTCCGCGAAATCGAACTGCGCGACGAACACCGTCGATTCCGTACGCACCATCCCGCCGAATTCCGCCCGCGCAGTTCGCGTGAGCGTACGCACGAACCGCGTCCCATTCGGCGGCGCAAACCGGAAAATCTCCGCGCCCCCAGTGGGCAGAGCAACGCTCGCAAGAAGAAAAAGGCCAACGAGGATTCGAGGCATGGCGGAGAATCCACTTTAGCACGCTGCCCGCCGACGCGAACGCCTCCTCTTGCGCGCGATCGATGCGTGTGCTAGAAACTGAACCGCATGGTTCAGTATGCGCACGCACAACTCAATGCTTCGTTCGCGGCGCTCTCGGACGCCACCCGGCGCGGCGTTCTCGAGCAGCTCGGACGTTGCGACGCTTCCATCACGAGCCTCGCCGAAAAGTTCCAGATGACGCTCACCGGCATGAAGAAGCACGTCGGCGTCCTGGAACAGGCCGGACTCGTGACCACCGAGAAAGTCGGGCGCGTACGAACCTGCAAGCTTGGCCCGCGCCGTCTGGAGGAAGAGACGGCCTGGCTCGAAAGGTACCGTCAGCTCTGGGACGCACGGTTCGATGAGCTGGACAACATCGTCGAGGAATTGAAACGGAAGGAGAAGATCAATGCCCGCAGGAAAAGAGAGTGATCCCACCCCCATGAAAAACACCACCACCATTGAACGCACGTCCGAGCGTGAGCTCGTCGTCACCCGAAACGTCAACGGCCCCGCGCGCCTCGTGTTCGAGGCATGGACCAACCCCGAGGTATTCACGCAGTGGTGGATCCCGAAGTCGTTTGGACTGACCCTGATTTCCTTCGAGGCCGATATTCGTACGGGCGGCCAATACCGTCTGGTCATGGCGCACGGCGACGCACCGCCAATGGCGTTCTTCGGCAGGTATCTCGAAGTGACACCGCACTCCCGCCTCGTCTGGACCAACGAGGAAGCAGCAGACGCCGGTCCCGTCACCACCGTGACGTTCAAAGACAACGGTGACAAGACGCTCCTGATCCTGCACGAGTTCTATCCCTCCAGGGAAGCTCTGGACGCTGCCATGTCCTCCGGAGAGAAGAGCGGCATGGAGGAGACGTTCACGCAACTGGACGAGCTTCTCGCTGGCGTTGGCGCGACAGTGGGACAAAGCTGAAATCATCGATCTCGCGGCGCCGCTTGCCCGGCCTGCATGGTTCCATGCAGGCCGGGGATCTCGGGTGCCCGCCATGAACGCACGCGCTCCAGATCTCGGACTCCGGTGCAACGATGCCGTCGCTGCTCTTCAGTGGTAGCACCGACGAGCAGCTCAGCGTCGACGCTGCCGATTGCGGCGAATCTCAGCCGGATTGAGATCGGCTGTGCGGTAATTTCGATCGTGGCGCCGACACGCCAGCAGAGTGCCAGGTAACGCCTTCGTGCCAAGGAATGGAATGACCTGACTTCGGCGCCAGCAGCGGGCCATCGGCGGACTCAACTCCCGTCGCAGTCGTGCGTTCGGGCAGTTAAGCGATCGAGGAAGCGTCGATAGTGCGTCGAGCCGGTGCGAGAAGGCATGTGCCACAACGATGTCTCAGAGCCCGCTGAACAGAATGCAGCGGCTCTCCGTCTCCCCATCCGTACGGGCGACGTAAGTATCACGGGCAGCGTCTGCAAGCGGCGTGACCCCATGACGCTCGGGAGGAAAAAAGGCGCTTCAGCCGCGAGCCAACGAACGGCCCGACGACAGCTTCAGCTTCAAGTTAGGCTGTGCTACGCGATCTTCGCCAGCGCCTTCTCGATCGAGGCAGGGAGCTCAATGTGAACGAAGAACTCGTCCGGGTACAAATAGTCTTCACCGGATTCGTCTATGACCCTGACCATTCCATGCCGAGCCGCGAACGAGTCCTCAAGTACAGGATACAATTTTCGGAGCTCAAGCGACGCCGGATAGTCGTCGTTCCGTACACAGACCGCATAATGATGGTGCTTGATTTCAGCGGGTGACGAAGCGACACGTCCAGCGCGAGATCGTCTCGACGCGACCTGCGGTAGCGACGCTCGCTTAGTTGGCGTTGAGCGGCTCTTTGAACTTGAGTTCTTTCTTTCCGATGCCATGAGCTTCATACCAGTGTAATTCGGCCTCGCAAATCGTACCATCGGCAAGTCGCACCGTCGCTACACCTTTGACCTTGCGCCACTTCCCGCGGCCGTGTTCGCGGTTGAGTCGACGCCGATCGCGTACCCCTGTTCCAAATGCGATCGTCTCAACGTCTCGGATTTCACTCAGTAACTCGAACCGCACCACCACACCAGCATAGCGTATATGTCGTTCACCGCAAGACACTTAACGGCGCGGCACGGGACGATTCTCAGCGGTGGTGCGTCATCGTCCGAGACTCCGTCACTGCAGACCACCCGTTGCGACTGCTCAACAGCGGGTGAACGCCGCGCAGTTTCTCGCACGCTGCCACCAAATGGAGAGTGGCGTCCGGCCGATTTTCCTTTGACTTGTAAATACGGCTTGCGCATTCACGCACGGGCGAAACGGTCACGCAACGAAGGCCAGAAACACGCGAGCAGGGTACACGCGGCGCGTCGTATTCGGCGCTGTCGTGCAAATCGCACTTGTTCTGCATCAGCCTAACGTCCCTGAAGCTAAGCTGCGGCGAGGCCCTGGATGAATGCGGCAAAGCGGCGCGACGCTTGCCGCAACAAACGATCTGTCGGCGGGCAGCGTCTGCAAGCGGCGTGACGCCGTGACGCTTGGGAGGAAAAAGGGGCTTCAGCCCCGAGCCAACGAACGGCCCGCCGACAGCTTCAGCTTCAAGTTAGGCGGCCCTGCGACTCGCCTCGACTACGACAACGCGGGGAAGTTCGACCCCCGCCACACTAACTGCGTCCAGAGCCGCCCCCGCGGAAAGCGCCGCATATCGTGAATTGAACGCCGTCACGAACGGATCCGTTGTTCGCAGAACAGTGGCGCGTGCAACGACGCGCCAGAGGACTTGGCTAAGACTCTTCCGGAGCGAATCGGTGAATACCCGGACCGCTTCGCCGCGAGGCTTCGAATCGAGACCGTCGGCACTGACAATGACGTTCCATGCGTCGGTCGTTTGTTCGTCCGGTGCGACAAGCAGCAGCAGCGAAACAGGTCCGTACAACTTCTCAACAGTCGCCGCTGCCTTGTGAAACTCTGTCACCAATGCTTCTTGATCCAACTGAGCACCTCGTCGACGGCATACAGGATGTCCCGAACGTCATCCCTCCGCGCCGATCCCACAACATCATATCTCCGTTCCGGGCGCCACAACGCAGCCGTCGACCAACTGTCAAACAAAGGCTTCTCTTGCAGCGACAGCTTCCGGCGAAGCCCTGAGAGCTTCAGCAACTGATCGAGATCGTGAGTAGCGAACACGCTGCGGAACTCGCCCGTATCCGGATATTCAGGGAGGTCAAGGACTCGACAGATGCGCGCCTTTAGCGCGAGTTCCAATACGTAGCCCGCCAGATATCGCGCGCCGTCGAACAGCTTCGCGTCGAATAGTACCTGCGCCTCACGACGTCGTAGCGCGGCGAGTCGCTTCAGTTGGTTTCGTGTCGCCACTCGATCCTGATCTCTTAGCGAGCATACCTCCGCCCGTTATTCGCGCGCAACGGACATGCAAAGGCGTCACATAGCTCGGACGAGATTTAGCACACCGACGCTGACGTTCGACCGACGCGGCCTTTGACGGCTGCAGCATACCGGGACCCGCCTAACGGCTCTGAAGCTAAGCTGCGCAGCCCGTCGCGTCTGCCAGCGGCAGAGCGGCGCGGCGGGTGCAGCCCTCGCGCCGTGCTTGCACGGCGGGAGAGCAATGCGGCCGGCGTGCCGCCGGCCTTCATTAGAGATGCTTCAGGCGCTTCAGCGCCGGACCGAAGCCGGGCCGCGACAGCTTAAGCTTCAAGTTAGCCCGCGCTTCTTCCTTGACGCGGCCGCCCTTGTACGCGCAGATGTCACGACTGATCGCGAAGATTTCTTCGGCCGGCTCGTCTTGGCGTTACCGGCAATCGATTTCCCGTAAGGGGCTTGCCCTTTGGGCGCGACTGGATCAACCGGGCTGTTCGGAGCGCTGCTATTAAGAGGCCGCAGTGATTTCAACGCGAGCTGTAGCATGCCTGGATGCTCGATCTTTAGCTCGCCGCGCTCCCACCGAGCTACGGTGTTGGGGCTTACTGATAACTTGCGCGCGAGTTCGAGTTGACTTAGACCGATTCGTTCACGCTCTTTGCGAAGCTTTGTGCCGTCGAGTCTCGCGGCCTCCGCGTCCATTCCAGAAGGTTCCTCGTGAAGTTCCAGATCCGAAACGTCAACCAACCGACTGGCGCGCTCAAGGTCTATTCCGAGAAGCCGCCCGGCTTCGTCGAAGTCGAGGACCACGCCCGGCGCCGCCTCAATGGAATCTCGGTACTCGTTGCGTTCTGACAGGCCGAGGTAGAGCGAATCAGATTTCCGGTCGTAAAACACCCTCATTGCTTCGCTCTCCTGCGTTCGAACGTACGATCGAAGAATGCGTTAAGAAGAGTGCCGTCAGGTTCCGTAACGACCCTAATGTAGTGTTGCGCCTCGTCGACATAAGCCCAGTACCTCGTTCGGCCGTCTTCCTGAACCTCAGTGGCGACGGGCGACTCCACAGCACGTTCACACCAAGTCCGCTCAATTCGACGGTCGCGAATCTTGCGTTCGAAGTACTCCGTCGTCCGCACTGGCGGACAGTGTATACGTGAGGTATAGCGGAGTCAACGCTCGCGTCAGTTCCGATCGGTCTTTCGGGCGTCGGGCTAACGGCCCTGAAGCTAAGCTGCGGCGCGGCCCCGGTGATCACGGCAGAGCGGCGCGACGCTCGCCCCAACTACGATCTGTCGGCGGGCAGCGTTGGGCGAGCTTTGCGGCCACCGCGGTGACTGCTTTCTCGGGTCCGATTCGTCCGCGCAGAGAACGGCCGAATGCGCCGAGCTCACTTTTCGATCGCAGCAGCGACTGTGCGGCGAGGCGGAGCGCCGTCGCCGCGCGATTGGTGGTCCTGCGACTTCGTGAGCTCAGCACGCGCACGCCGGACTTCTTTGTCCCTGGCGCGAGTCCGAGCCATGACACGAAGTGCTTGTCCGTCGGGAACCGCGAGAGGTCCAGCCCGCACTCGGAGATCACCGTCAGCACCGTGAGGACTTCCAGCCCCTGGATCGCCACCAGGTCCACTCCGAGCCGCTCGTGCAGGAGGGTCCGTCCGTCGAATGAGGCCTGATTCTTGCGGCGGCGCTTGCTGCTCTTGGTTCCATCGGCGGCAGCGCGCACGGGGAGCGTTCTTACCACCGCCTCGATCTTCTCATCACACTCGCGCATGAGCTTTTGACAGAAGTCCCACAGCTCGACGGTCTGCCTCAGCACGAACAGCTGCTCGTCGCGCCAGTGTCCGGTCAGCGCTTCGGTGATCTCGCTCTCAGACTTGGCGCATCCGGGCTCGCGCATCGCGGCGAGTCTGGCCGGGTCTCGTTCTCCCGCAACAATCGCCCGCACGATACGCAAACCGGTCACTCCGACGATGTCGGTGACTGCCTGATCGAGCCGCACGTTCATCAGCGTGAGCGCCTTCTGCATCCGCTGGATCTGCTCGGAACATTGCTCGGTCAGCGTCTTGCGCTGCCGCACGTAGCCACGCAACTCGATCATCTTCGCCTCGGCCCGAACCGAGGGCTGCAGGATGCCGAACGTGTGCAGGAGCTGGATCCACTGGCAGTCAATGAAGTCGCTCTTCTTCATCCCGTTGAACGTTCGGATCGCCTGCGAGTTGATGAGGATCGGACGCAGCCCGCTCTGCTCGTAGATCTCGTACGCCGGCACCCAATACACGCCCGTCGCTTCCAGCGCCACGGTGTCGACCCCGAGCGAGAGCATCCACTCGGCCGACGCGCGCAGCTGCGCGGTCGTGGTGCCGAACACGCGCACCGGATCGTCGGTGAGGTGTTCGCCAACCGAGATCCAGACCGCCTTGGCTCCCATGTCCGCCCCAGCGGCGTAATGGTTGATCTGGTCGAGAACTCGCTTATTCTGCTTCCGGCTCCGGGGAGATCGCTTCTTGCGCACACTCGCTCCTCAACTCAATGTGCGGCCCGTGCAGGAGATCTTCGAAGCGCATTCTTCTAAACGGGACAGAGCCGATGCTCGTCACATCGTCTCTTCACCAAATCAAGCTCGCGATCTCCCTGGACCATGCTCGGGATCGGGCTCTGCCGCACCATAGCGTTGCCGGCCTCACCACGAGCCGCCGCCCCCTACGATATGCGCCGCTGTTTCTCCCGATCAATCGCTGCGTCCACGCAGTGCCGGGCCTCGGGCGGAAACACGGGCTTCAGCCCCGAGGCTACGAACGGCCCGCCGACAGCTTCAGCTTCAAGTTAGGCGGACGAATTCGGCGAAGGTGGGTAGGGAAGTTCCGCGTGCCGTCACTCCTCGGTTGTAGTCGTATGAGAGGAGCAGAAATGAGACGGATTGCTTCACAGATCGGTCGGGGAGTCGTTGCGCTTATGCTCGCGCTCACCGCGGCGGCAGCGGACAAGCCCCTGACGAACAACGATGTCGTCGCTCTGGTGAAGGCGGAACTTGGGAGTTCCGTGATCATCGCGAAAATCAAACAGGCACCCGAAGTTAGTTTCGACCTGTCGATTGATCAGCTGATTCAGTTGAAGAAGCAAGCGGTGCCACAGAACGTGATTGAGGCAGTGCTCGACCGGTCGGGCGGCAACTCGGCCGCGCCACCAAACGGTTCCGGCGCTCAGCAGAATTGGACCGTCCGTCTCGTAACTCCTACCGGAGTCGTCGACCTCACGAAGATACAGGGAACGACCGACAATGGCTTCATTCGGATGGGCGCTACCAGGTATCACAACTTTCCTGGCTCCGCGGCCAAGACGCGCATACGTGCAGTAGCACCGGAGTTCCGCGTAGCGACGGCCAGCCAACCAAACGGCGAATACTTC
>JALYOB010000625.1 GCA_030857085.1 Acidobacteriota bacterium
GCGTTGAGAGCGGCGGCTGTGCCGCCGCACTCCATATGGCTTTCCGTGACGGCGTTCACGCGTGCCTCACCGCAGTCAAAGCGGCGACTCGCGTCGCCGCACTCCAAACGGATAACGGACAACAAGCGGAGCGAACGCGACGCTCAGCTACAGCCACCCCTTCCCATACTTTCTCGCCACATCCTCCGCTGTCATCCCATCGGAGGATCGCGCATTCACGTCCGCGCCGAATTCGATGAGCAGCTTCGCCATCTCCACGTCGCCGCGGCTCGCGGCTCCGTGCAACGGCGTGTAGTCCATCTGCTGCCGTGCGTTCACGTCCGCGCCCCGTTCGAGCAGCAACCGCATCGTCTCGCGATCTTCCACTGCAGCGGCCGCGTGCACCGGTGCGACCTTCTGCGCGTTCTGCGCGGGCTCGTTCACGTCCGCGCCGCGTTCGATGAGAAAACGAGCGATGTGCGGATGAAGAAAGTAGATCGCCAGACCTAAGGCGGGAAAGCCATCCGCACTGCGGCCGTACAGCAGGTGCGGATCTTCGTCGAGCATCTGCTGCACACGCGCAAAGTCGCCGAGCGCGCATGCCTCGAAAAACGAAACAGGCGCGCCGCGCTCGACCAGCAACCGCGCAATCTCCGGCTTCCCGTAATACGCCGCGAGGAGAATCGGCGTGACGCCGTTTTCGCTCACTCCCATCTGCGCGGGATCACTTTCGAGGAGCGTCCCCACCTTCTCCAGATCCCCTGCCTTGATCGCGTCCGTCAGCTCGCTCATACGCGCATCGTAGCGTCAGCGCGTCCGCGCGCGCTTCTTCGTTCTTGCGAAAGCGCGCGGGCGGCGTGCCGAACGTGCGCGTGAAAAGCGAGGTGAACGAGCCGAGGCTCTCGAAACCGCAGCCGAGGGCGATGTCGAGGATGTCGCGGGTGGTGGTGCGGAGGAGCGCCTGCGCGCGCTTGAGGCGCAGCTGCGTGACGTAGCGATGCGGCGTCACGTCATGAAACGCCGTGAAGAGGCGGTGGAAGTGGAACGGCGAGAGACACGCCTCACGCGCCGCTTCCGCGATGGTGACGCGGCGCTCGAGATTCGCATGCAGAAAGGACGTGGCGATGCCGACGCGGCGCGCGAGCTCTTCGCGCGTCGAGGAGCGGAGCGCGGGCAGCCGGGCGATGCGCGCGCTCACGTCCGCCTGCGTCTGGGCGAGCTGCAACGCCGCCGCGTAAAACGACTCCGCGAGCGGCTCGCCGTTTTTGAGGCGCGCATGTGCGCGCTGCAACTCCGCGACGAGCGGCACGTCGAAATGAAGCCGCTCGGCGAAACGCATCGGCGCGGGCGGCGGCGCGTCGAGCAATGCCGCGCTGCTGCTCATCGTGACGCGATACGCATCCTCGACGAAGCCGCGCTCGAAGAAGAAATTGAACGTCTCTACCGGCTGCAGAGAGTCGATGGTGAGCGTGTACTCCTCGCCGTCGTTGAGAAGGAGCACCGTTCCGGGCACGAGCTCGTAGCGGCCCGCGGCCGTCTCCCACGTCGCCGAGCCCGCCATGACCCCTTTGATCGAGAGCGGCCCCGTGAAATGCGCCGTGTGGCGGGTCACCCCGCGGCCGGTGAGCACCGCGTTGTGCGTGCCGAGCAGCACCGCGGCCGGGTTGACGAGCACGTCTGTCATGGATGCCGCCGATTCTACGCGGGTTGGGAAAACGGCGGGGTCGGGTGCGGTGACGTTAACGTATCGATCGCGGAAGAGAAAAAGCAGCATGAATTATTCGGCACTGATTTTGAGTGATGAATATGCGTGATGAGGAGGGTGAACATGAAGCGTTGTGAACATTGCGGTCACTCGCGCGCCGCCCATCTCGATGGCGTTCGATGCGCGCTCTGCGGTTGCGTTCCGGCCCGGCAGTCGTTCGTGCAGGAGAAGCTCGCGTTCCGCTCGTCGCTCCCGACCCGAGCGACGTCGAACTCGCGAAAGAGGTGAGCTCAGCCGGAGGATGAATTCACCCGCCGTGCGGGTTGAACTCCTCATGCACGCACAACTCGACAAGACCGCGAAAAAGCTCGTCTCCGTCTCCGAACGCAATCTCCAGAGCGCCGCGCTGCGCCTTCTGCCCAAGCAGAACCGCCTCGTCTCCTCTGAGGTCGACTACCTCCGCCGCATCCTTGGCGAAAAGGCCACGCAGAGCCAGATCGACGAAAAAGTCGCCCAGGTGCGCAGGCTGAAGTGGAGCGAGATCATGGGCGAAGCTTGAGCTTCGCGTAGCGAGTGGCGCGTGGCGAGTTGCCAGGGCCGTGATGCCATGGCCGCACGCGCTCACCGCCCCACGTCTTCGCCTCGTTCCTCGTAAACGACTCTGCGTGATCGCCCAGGCGAAACCGCCCTGGCAACTCGCCACTCACTACTCGCCACTCGACGTCGGGCACGCCCCCCGCACCCCGCCCCTTCGTGAAATACGACGTCATCATCATCGGCGCGGGCGCGGCGGGTCTCGCGGCCGCGCGCACGCTTTCGGGCGCGGGGAAACGGATCTGCATTCTCGAAGCGCGCGGGCGCATCGGCGGGCGCGTGCACTCGCTCCATTTTCCGGACCTCCCGGTGCCCATCGAGCTCGGCGCAGAGTTCATTCATGGCGAGGGAGCGTCGACCTTTTCCATCGTCGACGCGGCGGCGCTCAGCGCGGCGGAACTGCCCGATACGCACTGGTGGTCGCGCGACGGCAAGTGGGAGCTTCACGAAGACTTCTGGAGCGAGATCAATCGCGTGCGCGGCAAAATTCGCGAAGGCGCGCGCGACGTCTCGTTCGCCGATTTTCTCCGCGCACACAAAGAGCTCTCGCCGCACACGCGCGAGCTCGCACGCACGTTCGTCGAGGGCTATCACGCGTCGCACGCGGAGCGCATCAGCACGCAGGTGCTGCGCGCGGCCGACAGCGAGCAGGAGCAGGAAGGCGGCAATCGCCAGTTCCGCATTCTCGACGGGCAGGATGCCCTCATCGCCTGGCTCCGCAACGGCCTCGATCCCGAG
>JALYOB010000178.1 GCA_030857085.1 Acidobacteriota bacterium
CGGGGGCGTATGGGGGTTTTCGCGAAAGCCCCACGTTCGGGAGTCCTGAGGCCGTCGCGAAAAACCCCAACCGCCCCCGCGCGCCTTGCAGGCGCGCGGCTCCCAACGCCCAGCGCCGTCAATATGCCGCGCGCCACGCGCGCGGCATATTGACAGTCCCGCGCCACGTTCCTACAGTCTGCCTGGCACTCTTTCCGCGTGAGTGCCAGCGGATTCGATGGCCCAGCGAAACGAACTGCACGAGCTCGATCTCGACCCGCGCGCACGCGAGGTGCTGCGGGAGATCATCCTTCAGCACATCGACAGCGGTGAGCCCATCGGGTCGCGCACGCTCGCCAAGTGCGGCAAGTTCCAGCTCTCGCCGGCCAGCCTGCGCAACGTCATGGCCGACCTCGAA
Organism: Acidobacteriota bacterium; assembly: GCA_030857085.1. Taxonomy (GTDB): domain Bacteria; phylum Acidobacteriota; class Thermoanaerobaculia; order Gp7-AA8; family Gp7-AA8; genus QHVT01. Next base: position 398 of record JALYOB010000178.1, read on the forward strand.
GACCATGGCCTCCTCGCGCAGCCGCACACCTCCGCCGGACGCGTGCCCACCGATCGCGGCTATCGCTTCTTCATCAATCACCTCATGAAGCCGCGTGCGATCTCACTGCGCGAGCGCGAGACCATCGACGAAGAAGTCCGCGCTGCGAACGAGATCGATCAGGTGCTCCAGCTCGCGGGCAGTCTGCTCTCGAAGATGAGCGATCAGGTCGGCGTGGTGTTCATGCCCACGCTGCTGCAGTTCGCGATCCGCTCGATGGACTTCATCCTTGTCGCCGAGAACCGGATCATGTGCGTGATCGTCGGCGTGAACGGCGTCGTGGTGAACAAACTGATCGAGACGCGATTCGTCTTCACGCGCGACGAGCTCGAGAAAATCAGCCGCTACATCACCGTCGAATTCGGCGGCCACACGCTCGAGATGATCCGCCGCCGCCTCATCCGCATGACCGACGAGGAGCGCGCGCAACACGATCAGATGCTGCAGAAGACGATCTCCCTCGGCATCGAGGCAGTCAACGACGTGGTGCCGTTCGAGCACGAGCTGTACGTCGAAGGCGCCGCATCCATTCTCAACAAACCCGAATTCGGAACCGACGCCGCATCGCTGCGCAAAACCTTTCTCGCTCTCCAGGAGAAAGAAAAACTGGTCGAAATCCTCGAGACGTGCTTGTCGTCCGAGGGACTGCAGATCCTCATCGGATCCGAGAGCGACTTCACACAGGTGCACAACTTCAGTATCGTCGCCCGGCGATACGGCTCGACTTCCGCGCCGCTCGGCATGGTCGGCATCATCGGCCCCATGCGCATGGAGTACGCGCGCATGGCGCCTCTCGTCGACTATCTGAGCCGCGCACTCAGCCGAAAAATCGAAGAGGAAGAGGAGCACGGGAGCTGATGGACGAGAACACGCCCCGCGGCACAGACGCCGACGACGCATACGTAATCGAGGACGCCGGCGGCTCGGTCGAAGAGATCGAGCGCGAGATGCGTGAAACCGCCGAGGAAGCGGAAGAAGTAGTGAGCGGCAACGAGGACAACGGCAGCGCGCGCGACAACGCGTCAGGCGCCGCGCCGACCGACGCCTCATTGCGCGAAGAGAACCAGCAGCTCAAGGATCGCTACCTTCGCACGCTCGCCGATTTCGACAACCTGCGCAAACGCACCGAGCGCGAGAAAGCGGACTTTTTCCGCTATGCGATGTCGGGCGTGCTGAAAGACATCCTGCCGGTGCTCGACAACTTCGATCGCGCGCTCGAGCATGCGGAAGAAGGCGACGACTTTCACCAAGGCGTTTCGCTGATCTACAAGCAGCTCTACGAAGTGCTGCAGAAGCACGGCCTCAAACCGATCGACGAAGCGGGCGTGCACTTCGATCCCAACATCCACGAAGGCGTGGTGCGGGAAGAAGACGCATCGGTTCCCTCACACACCGTGGTTGCGGTGCTGCAGAAGGGCTACTTCCTGCACGATCGTCTGCTGCGGCCCGCGCTGGTCAAGGTTGCCGTCGGGGGTCCGGACCGGGCCTCGTAGTACGCTGTACGACACCAGTTCATGGCGAAAATCATCGGAATCGATCTGGGCACGACCAACTCGTGCGTGGCCGTCGTCGACGTGACGACGCCGCAGGTGATTTCCAATCGCGAGGGCAGCCGCACCACGCCTTCCGTGGTCGGATTTACCGAGGATGGAGAGCGCCTGGTCGGGCAGATCGCGAAGCGTCAGGCGATCACGAACCCGTTCAATACGATCTTCGCCATCAAGCGGCTGATCGGCCGCAAGTACGAGTCGGACGAAGTCGCGCACGCGAAGAAAATCCTGCCGTACAACATCGTCGCCGCAGCCAACGGCGACGTGCACGTGAAGATCCGCGACCGCGAATATTCGGCCGAGGAGATCTCGGCGTTCGTGCTGATGGAGATCAAAAACTTCGCGGAGGATTTCCTCGGCGAAGAGATCACCGAAGCGATCATCACCGTCCCCGCGTACTTTTCCGACGCGCAGCGCCAGGCCACCCGCGATGCAGGGAAGATCGCCGGACTGGAAGTGCTGCGCATCATCAACGAGCCGACCGCCGCCGCGCTCGCGTACGGTCTCGAGAATCGCCAGAACCAGCTCATCGCGGTCTACGACCTCGGCGGCGGCACGTTCGACGTCTCGATCCTCAAGCTCGAAGATGGTCTGTTCGAAGTGCTCTCGACCTCCGGCGACACCTACCTCGGCGGCGAAGACTTCGACAAGCGCGTGATGGACTGGCTCATCGAGAAGTTCCAGCGCGAGACCAACATCGACCTGCGCGACGATCGCATGGCGCTGCAGCGTCTGAAAGAAGCGGCCGAGCGCGCGAAATGCGAGCTGTCGCTGGAGATGGAGTCGCGCATCACGCTGCCCTTCATCTCCGCCGATGCGGCAGGCCCGAAGCATCTCAACACGATCCTCACCCGCCGCGAGCTCGAAGGCCTCGTCGAAGATCTCGTGCAGAAGACGATCGGACCTGTGAACGACGCATTGCGCGCCGCGGGTGTGACGCCGGGGCAGATCGACGAAGTCGTGCTCGTCGGCGGCCAGACGCGCATGCCCCGCGTCGTCGAAGCGGTCAAGCAGGTGTTCGGCAAAGATCCGAACCGCAACATCAATCCCGACGAAGTCGTCGCGGTCGGCGCTGCGATTCAGGGCGGCATTCTGCGCGGCGACATCAAGGACATGGTCCTCCTCGACGTCACGCCGCTCTCGCTCGGCATCGAGACGCACGGCGGCCTGTTCACAAAACTCATCGAGCGCAACGCGACCATTCCGACGAAGAACTCGCTCGTGTTCACGACCGTCGCCGACAACCAGAGCAAGGTCACGGTGCACGTGCTGCAGGGCGAGCGTGAATTCGCGCGCGAGAACAACTCGCTGGGGCAGTTCGATCTCGTCGGCATTCCTCCCGCGCCGCGCGGCGTGCCGCAGGTCGAAGTCACGTTCGCCATCGACTCGAACGGCATCGTCAACGTCACCGCGCGCGATCAGGCCACCGGCCAGTCGCAGGGCGTACAAATCAATCCCGCCGGCGGTCTGTCGAAAGACGAGATCGACCGCATCATCAACGACGCGTCCGCGCACCAGCGCGCCGACACCGCACGCCGCGAGCTGCGCGTGCTGCAGAACAAACTCGAAGGAATGATCTACACGAACGACAAGGTCTTCCGCGAGTTCGGTTCACTGCTCACCGAGGCTGACCGGAAGAAGGTCGACTCGATCATCGCCAAGGCGCGCGAGGTGATCAGCGCGGACGAGAAGCAACCCATCAACGACGCGATCGCCGAACTGCAGGGCGCCTCACGCATCCTCACCGGCGTGATGCTCTACAACCCGATGCGATCGTCGTCGCCTTCGGAACCCGGTTCATAAATGGCTACCACTGAGAAGCGTGATTACTACGACGTCCTCGGCGTCGCGCGCACTGCGAGCGTCGACGAGATCAAGAAGGCATACCGCAAGCTGGCGGTGAAATATCACCCGGACAAAAATCCGGGCGACGCCGAGGCGGAAGAGAAGTTCAAGGAAGCGGCGGAAGCCTACGGCGTGCTCTCGGATGAAGAGAAGCGCGCGCGCTATGACCGCTACGGACATCAGGGGATGTCCGGCATGGGCGGCTTCGATCCGAATCAGTTCGCCGACTTTGGCGACATCCTCGGCGATCTGTTCGGCTTCGGCGATTTCTTCGGTGCACGCGGCCGCCGCGGCACGCGTCCCGCGCGCGGCAACGATCTGCGCTACGACCTGCAGCTCGAGTTCATGGATGCGGTGTTCGGCAAGGAGATCTCGCTGAACATCCCGCGCACCGTGACGTGCGAAACATGCAACGGCAACGGTGCGAAACCGGGAACGCAGCCGGTGACGTGCACGGGCTGCGGAGGCCGCGGACAGATCCGTTACTCGCAGGGTTTCTTCGCGGTGGCGCGCACCTGTCCGCAATGCGGCGGCGCAGGAAAAGTGATCAAGGATCCGTGCGCCACGTGCGGCGGCGCAGGCCGCGTGCGGGAAGGGAAGACGATCTCGGTGAAGATTCCGGCGGGTGTCGACGACGGCTCGCGGTTACGCGTCGGCGGCGAAGGGGAGGCGGGATTCAACGGCGGCCCCGCGGGCGATCTGTACGTCTTCATCGGCGTCAAAGATCATCCGAAGTTCCAGCGCCGCGATTACGACATCCACTCCGAACAGGCGATCAGTTTCACGCAGGCCGCGTTAGGCGGCGACGCGACGGTCGAGACGATCGACGGCAGCGATTCGCTGAAGATTCCGGCCGGAACGCAGCCGAATCAGGTGTTCCGCCTCCGCGGCAAAGGCGTGCCGTTCCTCGACGGCACCGGCCGCGGCGATCACTACGTGCACGTCGCGGTGCGCATCCCGACGTCGCTGAGCGACGAGCAGCGCGAGCTCCTCGAACGCCTCGCCGCCATCGGCGGCGAAGTGCCGCCGGCGGAACGAGGCGTGTTCGAGAAGGTGAAGGAGTTTTTCTCGTAAAACCCCTCATCCGGCCTTCGGCCACCTTCTCCCCGCAAGCGGGGCGAAGGTCTACCTGCCGCGTGTCTCCCCTCGCGCCGCTCGCGGGGAGAGGGTGGCGCGCAGCGCCGGGTGTGGGGCGCGCGCGAGAGCGCGCTACACCATCTGAAAACTGAGAATCGTCGCGGGCGGCACGTTCCGCATCACCCGCTTCGTATCGACCAGCGTCAGTCCCGCGGGTGCGAAGCCATCCCACGCGGAGGGTGAATACGTGAACTGCACGAACACCGCGTCCTGATCGAGCACGTCATGAATCGCGTTGAACACGCGGCGCCGCAGCGATGCATCGAACGAGACCATCGGCAGGCTGCTGAGAACCGCGCCGACCCGATAGCCCTTCGGAATCGTGAGCTCGGTCGCGATTCGCGTCACACATGTCTCCGCCACCTCGATGCGCGGAAAGCGCTGGCGCAGGCGTGCGGCGAGGCGGGGGTTCTTCTCGACCGCGATCACCTTGTGCCGCGGCCAGGCGTCGACGATCGCGCTGGTGATCGCGCCCGTGCCGGAGCCGAGCTCGATGATCAGATCGCGTTCGCCGAGGCGGGGGACGCTCTCGGTCATCGTACGGGCGAGCGCGCGGCTGCTCGGAACGATCGCGCCGATCGAACGCGGGTTCCGCGCGTATTCCGCAATGTGGCAAAGCACCTCAGCGAGCGAGCTCGTTCGCGTCTCCATTTCGAGGAGCCGGATGATAGCAATAGAATCGCGCCCGATGTCTCAAGAGACGTTTTCCCGATCCCGGCCGCACCCATGGCACGGCCTCACTCCCGGCGATGACGCGCCGCGCGTCGTCAACGTGTTCGTCGAAATCACGCCGTACGATCTGATCAAGTACGAGGTCGACAAACAGTCCGGCTACCTGAAAGTCGATCGACCGCAACGCACCTCGTCACAGCCGCCCGCGCTGTACGGCTTCGTGCCGCAGACGTATTGCGCCGAACGCGTCACGCGCCTCTCGCCCGTGGCGTCGAAAGGCGACGGCGATCCGCTCGACATCTGCGTGCTGAGCGAGCGCCCGATCTCGAAGTCCGAAATCCTCGTCGCCGCGCGCGTGATCGGCGGATTGCAGCTCCTCGATCGCGGCGAAGCGGACGACAAGATCATCGCGGTGCTGCAGGGCGATTACGTCTGGGGCGAGGCGCAGGACATCGCGGACGTGCCGCCGGTGCTCATCGAACGCCTCGAGCACTACTTCTCGACGTACAAACTCGTTCCGGGTGAACCGCAGCGCATCCGCGTCGCAGGCACGTACGGATTCGAGCATGCGGCGGCGGTGGTGCAGGCGTCGATGGAAGACTATCGCGCGCATTTCGGATCGGGCGATGCCTGAGGATTTCATCCTCGAGCTGTCGTTCGACGCGCGGGACGCCGCGCTCGAAGAGCTCATTCAGTCGCGCCTTTTTCTCACCGCATCGACCGGCAGCACCTCACAGGAAATCAACGGCACGACGACCATCGCCGCCTACTTTGATTCGCCCGAAGATCGCGCCGATGCGGCGAATGCCTTACGCGAATTGAGCGGCGTCGAGCTGCACGAAACGCAACGAGAGCGTGTCGACTGGCTCGATCTCTATCAGCAGTCGCTCGAGCCGCTGGTGATCGGCGAGCGCTTCATCGTCGCGCCGGATGCCTCGCTGTTCCCGCGCGAGACGGATCGCTTCACGCTGATCGTGCCGCAGGAGCAGGCGTTCGGCACCGGCTCGCATGAAACGACGTCGCTCTGTATCGCGTTGCTCGAAACTTTCGAGCTCGCGGGCAAACGCGGTCTCGACATCGGCTCCGGCAGCGGCATCCTCGCCCTGGCCATGCAACGCCTCGGCGCCACGAAAGCGATTGCGTTCGACAACGACGTGGACGCGTACGGCGCGCTGCGCGACAACCGGATGCGCAACAACGTCGACGACGCGGCCATGCCTCTGTTCATCGGCAGCGTCGAAGCGCTCCGCGCGGGCACGTTCGACATCGTGACGATGAACATCATCCCGGAGGTGATCCTGCCGCTGTTGGGCGACGTCGTGCCGCGGCTGGCGAGCGACGCACGCCTGATCCTCAGCGGCATCCTGATCGTGAAGCGCGACGAGGTCGTTGCCGCCGCGCGCGGGCACGCGTTGACGCTGATCGACGAGCGGGAAAAAGGGGAGTGGTGGGCGGGGGTGTTCGCACCGCTGTCATCCCGATGACCTCACGCAGCGCATCTGCGCAGCCCCTCACCCGGCGCTGCGCGCAACGCGGCAGGTAGCCCTTCGCCCCGCTCCGCGGGGAGAAGGTGCCCGAAGGGCGGATGAGGGGCGGTGCGCGGCTGGTGGCGAGAAAAGCGCGCTCCGTGCGTTCGCCACTTTCGGCCGCGTTCCGTGTCGAACGTGCAATAGATGCACGACGAGCCGCTCGCGTCCCGCACCGTCTCTCCCGCCTACCAGCTGGCGATGCTCGTGCTCTGCGTGTTCGCGCTCGGGCTGCTCGTGCTCGAGGAGGTCTTTCATCTCCAGCCGGAGATCGCGGAGGTGCTCCACCACGCGGACACGTTCATCTGTTTCGTGTTCCTCGCCGACTTTGTCTGGTCGTTCGCGCGCGCACCGCGCAAGCTGCGTTATTTCGTGACGTGGGGCTGGCTCGATCTGCTCTCGTCCGTCCCCTCGCTCGATTTCGCGCGCTGGGGCCGCCTCGCGCGCATCGCCCGCCTCACGCGCGTGCTGCGCGCCCTCCGCGCGAGCCGCGTGATCACGAAGCTGCTCTTCCGCCACAAGGGTCAATCGGCCGCACTCGCCGCGGCGCTGCTCGCGCTGTTCCTCATCATCGGCTGCAGCGCGGCGATCCTCCGCTTCGAGGACAGTCCCGACTCGAACATCAAAACGGCGGACGACGCGATCTGGTGGGCGTTCACGACGATCACCACCGTCGGCTACGGCGATCGCTATCCGGTCAGCGGCGAAGGCCGCTTCATCGCCGCACTGCTGATGACCGCGGGCGTGGGCCTGTTCGGCGCATTCTCCGCCGCCCTCGCCGCCTGGTTCCTCGCGCCCGAGGAGGAGGAGACGAACGCGGAGTTAGCCGCTCTACGCCGCGACATCGCCGCACTGCGGCAACTCATCGAAGAGCGGCTTTGAAGGGGACGACGAGGGCGCCTCCGGCGGGCCGGCCACGGGCCGGCAGCGCTGGTTGCCCCAGGC
>JALYOB010000179.1 GCA_030857085.1 Acidobacteriota bacterium
GTCATGCCGAGCGTAGTCGAGGCATCCCCCGTTCATGACCAGCACCGCTCCGTCGGAAGGGGATCCCTCGACTTCGCTCGGGATGACACGAGGGCGCAGGGGGTCCTTCGCCGTCTTCGCGGCTCAGGATGACACGAGCGCGCGCAGGCGGCGCTCGAGGAAGCGTTTTTCGCTTTGATTGGTGGCCAGTTCCAGAGCGCGTGCGTAATGAATTGCCGCTGCGCGTTTGTCGCCGGTGCGTGAGAGGAAGTCAGCGCGCGTTGCGTGGAAGAGGTGGTAATTCTCCAGTGACGCGCGTCCCGGCAGCGCATCGAGGAGCGCGAGACCCGCGGCGGCACTTTCGGCCATGGCCACGGCCACTGCGCGATTGAGCGAGACCACCGGCGAAGGCTGCATTGTTTCCAGTAGCTCGTACAGGCGTGCAATCTGCCGCCAATCGGTCTCTGACGCGGACGGCGCCTCACAATGCACGGCCGCAATCGCGGCCTGTAATGCGAACGCACCCGCTCCTCCGCGCAGTGCCTGTTCGACGAGCGGCAGCGCTTCGGCGATCTGCTCGCGATCCCAGCGCGTCCGGTCCTGCTCCTCGAGCAGCACCACCTCCCCTTCTGCATCCACGCGGGTCTCGCGACGCGCGTCGTGCAGCAGCATCAGAGCGAGGAGTCCGTGCACCTCGCCCGGCACCTCGGGCATCAGAAGCGTGCGAAGCATGCGGCAGAGGCGGATCGCCTCCGCGCAGAGATCCGTGCGGATCAGCTGCTCCGCCGCCGTCGACGCATACCCTTCATTGAAGACGAGGTAAATGACCGTCAATACAGCGTCGAGCCGCTCCGGCATGTGCCGCGTGTCCGGCACGATGTACGGAATGCGCGCGTCGCGAATCTTCTGCTTCGCGCGCACGAGCCGCTGCGCCATCGCGGGAACCGGCACAAGAAACGCGCGCGCGATCTCCTCGGTCGTCAGGCCGCAGACGGTGCGCAGTGTGAGCGCGATCTGCACCTCCGGCCCGAGGGCGGGATGGCAGCAGGTGAAGATCAGGCGGAGACGGTCGTCTGCGATCTCCCCTTCGTCCGCAATGTCCGGCTCGACCGCCGACGCCGCATCAGCCGCGTACAACGCGAGCTTGTCCGCCGCGAGCGTGCGGCGCCGCAGCCGGTCGACCGCCTTGTTGCGGGCGGCCTGAATGATCCACGCTCTTGGATGCTCGGGAACGCCTTCGGCGGGCCAGCGGGCGGCGGCAGCGGCAAAACCTTCCTGCGCCGCCTCCTCCGCCACGTCGAAATCGCCGAAGATGCGGATCAGCGTGGCGACGACACGTCCCCAGTCGGAGCGATAGAGCTCTTCGATCCGATGCGAGACGTCGCCGATTGCTGGTCCGGGCACGGGCGGGCATTATCGGGCATCGCAAAAAATATTTTTCGCCGCGTGTCGATTTCGCCGCGGCCCGTTCGATTCACTTGCGGAGGATGAAGATGAAATACGTACTGCTGATCTATGAAGACCCGAATGTGTGGAACGCGATGCCGGCCGCGGAGCGCGACAGCATCATGGCCGAATACGGCACGTTCACCCGCGAGATCATTGCCAGCGGCCATTTCGCGGGCGGCGAGCAACTGCACGAGCCGTCGCGCGCGACATCGGTGCGCCTGCGCGAAGGAAAGCGGCTCGTCCACGACGGACCGTTCGCCGAAACGCGCGAGCACCTCGGCGGCTATTACGTGATCGAGGCGAAAGATCTCGACGACGCATTGAGCATTGCGGAGCGCATTCCGTCCGCGCGCATCGGCACGATCGAGGTGCGGCCGGTGGTGCCGACGCCCTGAATGCGTGAAGGCCCGCCGAAAGGCGGGCCTTCACAATGACTGCAGGGATCGGGGCTCAGTACGTGGTCACCGCCGGAGCGAGATTCGAATTCGCATGTCCATAGAGCTTGTATTCGATTTTCTTCCGGAGCGTGCCGGTCGCGTCGAAGACGAGCAGGATGGTGGATTCCGAAGCGATCGTGCCGCTCGACTCCATCGCCAGACCCGCATCGACATTGATCTTCAATGCGTTCGTGCCTGAGACGGCGGCGGTATTGAGGCGAACTGTGTAATTGAAGCTGTTCGTCTGATCCTGATTCATGATGATGACCGCGACCTGATCGCTCGCTTTCGACGCGAACGTCTTGACGAGCGACTGATTGTCGGTCGTATCGGCCACGTCGCCGCGGAAGTTCTGCGCCATCATCTGGAAGTGATAGTACGAAGGACGTTTGGTCGTGCCGTCGGCGCCGATGAAGCCGAGCTCATTGCCGGTGGTCGCGCTTCCCTCGATCGCGCTCCAGAACGTCACAAAGTCGACGCCCTGCTTCATCGCGATGCCCATGAATTCGGCCCACCACTGTCCGCCGACGAAGCTCTTCGCGCCAGCGCCGGTCAGACTGTCGGTGGTGGTGTTGGCGTAATTGACGTTCGCTTCCGTGATCGCGATTTTGATCGCGTTCGTGCCGGTGCGTCCGTAATAGCTGTTGCAGTTGGCAATGCGCGCTTTGAGCGTGGCAAGGTTGTCATTGAAGCCGCCGGTCTGGGTGAGGCTCGACACGACCTGTGCGCGCGTCTGCGTTCCATCGAAGCCGTTGTAATGGTGGAAAGTGATGATGTCGACGTAATAGCGGCCGTTCGCGTCAGTACCGGTGATGTCGTCGGCGCCGCCGGGCGTGGTGAGGCCGTTCATGATCGAGCTGTCGTACCAGGCCAGCTCCGGTCCGACGATCTTGATGGTCGGGTCGACCGCTTTCATGGCACTGGAGAACGAGCGGATGTACGAGGCGACCTGTGAGGCCGTGGTGTAGTTGTAGCCGCTCAATTCGGGCTCATTGCCGATGATCCAGTACTTCACATTGCGCGCATAAGTAACGTTGATGTAGCGGACGATGTCTGCGGCTTTGGTGGCTGTGTAAGTGCCGCCGAGGACGGGGACCTGGAGGACGGGCTCAATCCCGCGGCTCTGCATGTTGTCGACGAGAGCGAGGTACTGCTTGAGCGTCGACTTGGTCGAATCGTTCGGATCGGCCCAGGCGGAATCGGCGTACTGATCGACGCCATGGCCGCCGTAGCGCATGATGTTCGCGCCGCTGTTGTCGATGTTCGTCCATTGTGTGTCGAGATCGCCATAGAAGAGGTGCGCGCCGATCTGGTCAGGCATCCAGGCATTGATGCCATAGAAATGGCCGGAGATCGGCGTCGGATTGGCGGTCGTGGTCGCGCTGCTGAACGCGGTGAACGGCGAGTCGTATGCGTCCGACGTTCCCTCCGCCTTGATGGCGAAGTAATAGGTGGTGCCGCCATTGAGGCCGGTCTTACTGAGGCTGGCGGCGCCGGCGCCGGAGACGAAGGTGTAGGTCGCGCCGGTGAACGAGGCGCTGGTATTCATGGCCACGGTGTAGCCATTGATGCTGGAGTTCGATCCATTGCCGGTCCAGCTCAGGTTGATCTGACTGGCGGAGACGGCGGTGGCCGTCAGATTGGCGGGCATTGTGGTCGCCGCGACTGTGCCGCTGAACGCGGAGTCCTGTGCGTCGGTCGAGCCTTCCGCCTTGATCTTGTAGTAGTACGTCGTGGCCGCGCTGCGGCCGGAATGAACGTAGCTGGTGACGTTGGCGCCGCCGGTCCAGACGTATGCGGCGGCACTGTAGGCGCTGGTGGTGTCCCAGGCGAAGGTGAAGCCGATTTCGTCGGTGGAGTTGTCGGTCCAGTTGAGGGTGACGCTGCTGCTGGAAGTGGCGGTTGCGGAGAGGTTGGTGGGGATGTTCGTGGCAAATGCGGTGGCGGGGAAAAGGCAGCAGAGCAATAAGGCCAGTGCGCCTCTGCTCATCAACGATCTCATGTTCGCTCCTCGGCAATCCGGCTCGCGGCGGGCGCCGCGATTCGCCTCTTGCCATCGACTTGAAGTGGTTCACGGCGTTGCCGTCGTGCCGTCATTCCGGATTGCCAGCAATGTGCCGATTCAGTCAGTTATTTGGAGTCTTTTTCTGATCTCGTTGAAAGTCGCGGGCGACGGCCAGTACCGTCATCGCAGTGATAGAAGAGACGCTCTCAATTCGGTTTCCGCGAACTGACGCTGGTGACGTTCCGCGGAATGCGTCTGGATGCGCTACAGCGCGGCGGGGCCGTCTGACAGGACTCGCGCCGCCGGGATCCGCCCGAGGATCCGGCGACGCGAGTCCATCGCGTAACGCTTTACCGTTCGCCGCGATCCTGCCCCTCGGGCACGCTGTCCTGCACGCGGCGCGCGCTCTCGCGAGCGGCATCTGCATTGTCGCGCGCAGCGTCGACGTTGCGGATCGACTGCGTGTCGTCTTCGGTCGCGCGGCGGCCGCCGAGGTTTGCGGCTTCGATGGGGGTGTCACGGACGTCCGCGGGGACCGAGGCTTCGACGCGTGCGGCCTGTGCCTGCATGCGGTCGTGGTCGGCCCTCACGCGATCCTGCGTCGCCGCGGCGTCGGGATCGGTTGCGGCCTCGCCGTTCGCGGGGGTCGATGCGTCGACACGGCGCGCCTGCTCTTCGAGCGCGGCCCGGTCGGCCTTCACCTGATTCTGCTGCGCTGCGGCATTCGGATCGGTCGCCGCGTTCTCCGGGTTGTGGCGGCGGACGTCGCCGCTGTTGTTCGCGTCATTCGAATTCGCCATCTCTCTCCTCCTGAATCTCGCGCGGCCACGCGCGCTACAGAGACAGGTAGCAGGGCGGGTGCCACCGATGCTCACTCCACGATCAGGTCGCCGCGCACGCTCTTCCAGTCGAGACCGTAGCGCGCGAGGTACTTGCGCAGACGATCGGCGTCGTTCGCGCTCGTCTTCTGCTGGCGCGAGGCGCTGAAGAGGAGCCGGCCGGCATCGGAGAGTGAGCGCGCGCGGCGCATCACGTCGACGACGTGCTCGAGCTGCACGCGCTCGAACGGATCGACGACCGACAGCTTCTCCTCGCCGAGGCAGCGGACGAGGACGTCGGTCGAAGGCGACGATGAGCGCGGATGCCACTCGCCGCGTAAACGTGCGATTTCTTCATCCACCAGCTCGGTCGTAATGCGGCCGCCGCGCGCGAGGGTGGCCATGCGCACGACGGCGCCATTGAGGTCCCGAAAGTTTCCGCTCCATGACGCTTCAGGAGATGTGGCGAAGCGGACGAAACGCTCGCGCGCCTCGCGATTGAAACGCACGGAGGTGCCGTTGCGGCTCGCGAACTGTTCGAGCTCGAATTCGAGATTCGGCTCGATGTCTTCGACGCGCTCGGCGAGGCCGGGCAGCACGAAGGTCCAGAGATTGATGCGCGCGAGAAGATCGTCGCGGAAGCGGCGCTCGCGAACCATCTCGCCGAGGTTGCGGTTCGTGCCGGCGATGAGCATGAAGTCGCTCTTCACTTCGCGATCGCCGCCGAGAGGGAGGAACACCTTCTCCTCCAGCGCGCGCAGCAGCATCGCCTGCTCGTCGAGACCGAGCTCGCCGATCTCGTCGAGGAACAGCACGCCCCGATTCGCCGCGCGCAGCAGGCCGGGACGATCGCGCAGCGCGCCGGTGAACGAGCCCTTCACGTGGCCGAACAGCGCGGACATCGCCCCTTCGCCGCGAATGGTGGCGCAGTTCACTTCCACGAACTCGCCGGTGACCTGATGGCGTGCGCGCTTGAGCTCGAAGATGCGTTTCGCGAGGCGCGACTTTCCCGCGCCGGTCGGACCCATGAGCAGCAGCGGCTCGCGCGAATGCACGGCCACCTGCTCGATGCGCTCGATGAGGCGATTGAAGCGGGCGTTGCGCGTGGCAATGCCGGACTTGAGAAACGATCGCGCTTCCTTCTGCTCTTCGCGAAAGCGCGATGCGATCGCGTCGTAGCGCGAGAGATCGAGATCGACGATCTGCGCCGTCCCCTGCACGAAATCCTCTGCGCGGCCGGGCGAGGTCTGCACGAGACAGGCGGGGAAATGGCGCGACTCGGTGAGGAGGAACATGCAGATCTGGGCCACGTGCGTGCCGGTGGTGATGTGCACGAGGTACTCCTCCGAGTCGACGTCGAACGGGTACTGCCGCGCGAACTCGTATAGAGCGCCGTAGACCTGCGCAAAGTCCCACGGATCGGCGATGTCGAACGGCCGCAGCACGACTTCGGTTTCCGGAGAAACGGAGGCGATGTCGCGCTTCACCGACTCGGCGAGATGGAGCGACTTCTCCGCATACAGAAGCTCGAGCCGGTGAATGACGAGATTCTCCTGCTGACAGAGCGAGACGGTCGGGCGCCACTTCTCCCAACGCGAGCTCGCCTTCCCCGCGGAGTCGAGCGAGACGCCGAGCAGTCCGATGGCAACGGTCTTCATTTTCTAAGTTCCTATCGCATTGTATAAGAACTTGGCAGCGGGCCTCGTGAGTCCGATTGCGCTCGGGCGGCAGTTTGCCTCGTGCAGTCAGCAACTTACGTGCTTCGACGCACACGTGGCACTCCGATCGCCTTTGATGAAGCGCAACGACGGCACACGGAGGAAACGAAGATGGCCAACAAGAACCTGTTCGCGACGATCGCCGGACTGCTCGCACCGAAGGCGGATGCGGTGAACGAGGAAGGCGCAAAGGCGTACGCGCTGACGCCGAAGCAGGCGCTCGCGCAGTACGCGGCTACCGGATGCCTCAATGCGACGTTCTATGCGTCGGCCGAAGAGCAGCTCGAAGTGGTGCTCGGTCTGGCGGCGGAAGTGGAGACCGAGTTCATCGCGCAGACGGCGATCTGGTCGCGCGAGTGCGGCTTCATGAAAGACATGCCGGCGCTGCTGTGCGCGGTGCTCGCGACGCGCAATCTCGCGCTGCTCGAATCGATTTTTCCGCGCGTGCTCGACAACGGAAAGATGCTGCGCAACTTCGTGCAGATCGTGCGGTCGGGCGTAGTGGGGCGGAAGTCGTTCGGCACGGCGGTCAAGCGGATGATCCGCAACTGGCTCGACGCCCGTTCGGATGCGGCGCTGTTCGGCGACTCGGTCGGTCAGTCGCCGTCGATCGCGGACGTGATCCGGATGGTGCATCCGAAGCCGGCGAATGCGCATCGTGCGGCGCTGTACGCGTATCTGATCGGACGTCCGTACGACCTCGCGAAGCTGCCGCCCATGGTGCGTGCGTACGAGGCCTTCAAGCGCGGCGAAACGGCGGAGGTGCCGGACGTCTCGTTTCAGCTCCTCACGTCTCTCGATCTTTCGACCAGTGACTGGATGGCCATCGCGCGGAATGCGCCGTGGCAGATGACCCGGATGAATCTGAACACGTTCGCGCGGCATGGTGTCTTCGCGGACGAGGAGGTGACGAACGTGATCGCGGCACGGCTGTCGGACCGCACGGCGATCGCGAAAGCGCGCGTCTTTCCGTATCAGCTGCTGACGGCGTATGCGAGCGCGGCGGAGACGGTTCCGCCGATCGTGCACGACGCGCTGCAGGACGCGATGGAAATCGCGACGGCGAACGTGCCGCGCATCGAGGGAAAGGTTTACGTCTGCCCCGACGTCTCGGGCTCGATGCAGTCGCCCGTGACGGGCGCGCGGAAAGGTGCGACCAGCGTCGTGCGCTGCATCGATGTGGCGGCGCTCGTCACGGCGACGGTGATGCGCGCGAATCCGGCGGCGGAAGTGCTGCCGTTCGAGACGGACGTGGTGCGTCTCCGTCTGAACGCACGCGACAGTGTGATGACGAACGCGCAGAAGCTGGCGGCGGTGGGCGGCGGCGGAACGAACTGCAGTGCGCCGCTCGCGCGGCTGAATGCGCGGAAGGCGAAAGGAGATCTGGTGATTTTCGTATCGGACTACGAGTCGTGGGCCGATCCACCGAACGGCCGCGGGACGGCAATGATGCAGGAGTGGAACGCGTTCCGGAAACGCAACCCGAACGCGCGCCTCGTCTGTATGGACATCCAGCCGTACCGCACCGTGCAGGTGCAGCCGCGCGAAGACGTCCTGCACGTCGGCGGCTTCATCGACGCAGTGTTCACGATCATCGCCCGCTTCGCCGCAGGCGAACTGTCGCCGGATCACTGGGTGGGTGTGATCGAGGGAAGGGGGTTGGGGGAGAGGGTGGCGTGAGGTTGTTGGGTATTGGTTGTCG
>JALYOB010000626.1 GCA_030857085.1 Acidobacteriota bacterium
CTTCAGCTTCGACACCTACGCCGTCGTGCCGCTCCCCGCGTTCATGAAAGCGTTCAGCGCGCGGCTCGACACCTCGATTCGCGTCAAAGTGCGCGACAAGAATCGTCTCGAAGCGGCACGCGACGAGCTGACCGGCGCGATGCGCCGCGTGCGCGGACTGGAGCCGGAACAGAAAGACGACTTTTCGATCAACGCGCAGAACGCATTGCGCAGCACGATCGATCCGATCAAGAGCGGCATCGCCGCGGCCGGCCTGTTCGTGACCGGCCTGGCGCTCTTCGTCGGCGCGATCGGCATCATGAACATCACCTACGTCAGCGTGAAAGAACGGACGCGCGAGATCGGCACGCGCAAAGCCGTCGGCGCGACACCCGCACAGATCTTTTTCCAGATGCTGACCGAGTCGGTCCTGGTGTCTGTTTTCGGCGGAATCCTCGGCATTTTCGCGGGCAAATTCTTCACCCAGGGCATTTCCATGCTGACCCGAAACCCCGCCATCATCACCCCCGGCGTGATCATGAACGCCCTGATCTTCGCCGCCGGAACAGGACTCGTGTTCGGCATGTACCCGGCCATCCGCGCGAGCCGGCTGAATCCGATCGAGGCGTTGAGAACGGAATGAGGTTGTCGGTTGTCGGTTGTCCGTTCGAGGTCGTCGTGCGCGAACGTCACCGGCACCGATAACCGACAACCGATAACCGAGAACCACGCGAGCAAAGCGAGCGCACCATGCAAATCACCGAATCCATCCGCACTTCCTACGAAGAAGTCAAAGGCCATCCTCTTCGTTCGCTGTTCACGCTCATCGGCGTGATTCTCGGCACGCTTGCGCTGGTGGTGGTGATGTCGGTGCTCGATGGCGTGCAGAACTCGGTGCTGAAGGGGATCAATGACCTCGGGCTCGACGGCGTGGTCGTGGCTTCGCAGCGCGAGCCGGTCGATCGCATCGAGAAGGCGAAGGCGCATCTGTCGCGCGGACTGCGCATCGAAGACGTCGGCGTGTTCGACGATGCCGATTACATTCGCTCGATGTCGCCGGTGGGCGAGTCGCGCGCGGTCGTCACCGCGGGCGCGGTCACGCGCCGCGTCGATGTGTACGGCGTGATGCCGGAGTACGCCGAGATTCGCAATCGTACCGTCTCCGCCGGCCGCTGGCTCGCCGATCGCGACGTTTCCGCGAACGCGCCGGTCTGCATCCTCGGCTACAAACTCAAACAACAACTCTTCGGCGGCGAGGACGCGGTAGGCCAGCACATCAACCTCGCCGGCCGCCGCATCGCCGTGATCGGCGTCGGCACCAAGTTCGACATGAACTTCGTGCAGGACGACGACATGCGCAAAGAGATGGGCGGCGTGTACGTCCCCTGGACTCTGTTCCGCGACATGTTCGGCCGCGCGAGCGCGATCTCGTACATGCTCGCCAAAGCGTCCGAGCCGGAGCAGAGCGTCGAGGCGGAAGATGAAGCAACCGCGCGTTTCCGTCAGGCGCACAACGGCATTCGCGATGTGCGCATCGACAATCCCGGCAAGGAAATGATCAAGGAGCGCGGCAACATCGCCGTCATCCTCCGCAACTGGCGCATCGTCTTCTTCGCCATCGCCGGCGTGTCGCTGCTCATCGGCGGCGTGGGCATCTTCTCGGTGCTGAAGATCTCGATCTCCGAGCGCCTCTTCGAAATCGGTCTGCGCAAATCGCTCGGCGCGACGAATGCCGAGATCTTCATGCAGTTCCTCATCGAGTCGATCACGCTCTCGGTCGCCGGTGCAGGCGTCGGCCTCGGATTGGGAACGCTGCTCGTGAAACTCATCTCCGGCTTTTTCCCCGCGGGCTTGCCGGTGTCGAGCTTCGGCCTCCTCATCGCGAGCGGCTTCGCGATCAGCGTCGGCCTATTCGCCGGCTTGTACCCGTCGCTGACTGCAGCGCGACTGGAGCCGGTGGAGGCGCTGCGCGCGTAAGTCTTTGATTGCACGGCCCCTCACCCGGCGCTCCGCGCCACCCTCTCCCCGCAAGCGGGGCGAGGGGCAACCGGAGGGTGGATGAGGGGCTGCGCAACTCGCCCGAACACTCGCCCAACGTTTGTCCTTCTCCCCGCGATGCGGGGAGAAGGTGCCCGAAGGGCGGATGAGGGGCGGCGCAACTCCGCAGAAAAACCGCCCCTACGCCGGCTTCCCCCAGAAATACCCCTGCCCATACTCCACACCGAGCGAACGCACCACGTCGAGTTCGACGGCCGTCTCGATCCCCTCGGCCACGACCTCGCAGCCGAGGGTGCGCGCGACCGCGACGTAGCGCCGCAGTTGTTCGATGCGCGATGCGTCGCCGTTCACGCCGATCACGCAGCGTTTGTCGATCTTCACAATGTCCGGCCGCAGCACGACGAGACTCTCGAGACAACTGCTGCCGAAGCCGACGTCGTCGATCGCGATCAACAATCCCGCGGCCTGCAGCGCCTGCACCGCCGGCAGCAGATACGACGGATCGCCGATGATCTGCTGCTCGCTGATCTCCAGGCAGAACGTCCCCGCGGGCACGGGCTTGGGGAAGAGATCGAGCAGATGTTCGACGGGCACAGCGAGGAGCGTGGTGGGGAAGATGTTCAGATGAAACCGCGCGTAGGGCGGAAGGTCCATCGCCGCGCTGACGCCCGCACGTAAACACGCGTGGTCGACGAGCGTGAGGATGTTGCGCTCCGAGCAGAGGCGGAAAAAGTTGTCCGGCAGTTCCATCGCGCCGTTCGCATAGCGGCTCAGAAACTCGTAGCCGATCGGGCTCTCGTTGCGCAGCTCGAAGATCGGCTGCTTGACGGTGACGATGTGCCGTCCGCGCGCGAGGTGCGTGCACATGTCGGTCTGCGCGCGGCGGCGCTGGTCGGTGTCATCGAACTCGCTCGACTGAAAGACGACGCGATTCTTTCCCTGACGCTTCGCGCGATCGAGCAGCAGGTGTGCGCGCGCGAGCAGCTGATCGACGGCCGGCATGTCGGTCGTCAGCAGCAGCGTGGCAATCG
>JALYOB010000180.1 GCA_030857085.1 Acidobacteriota bacterium
CCGCACTCCAAAGCGGTGGCTTTGCCACCGCACTCCTAGACTACCTTTCGCGCAGTGCTACTGACACCGGCATTCGCGCCGCGCGAATTGCGGGGAAGAACCCACCCACCATGCCGATCAGCGCCGCGTACATCGCCGCCCAGATCATCAACCTTGGCGTCACATCGAACGCGAAGGCCACCTGACTGAACGTCGCGAAGTTCATCGTCGCCGCGCGATATCCGTCGAACGCGAGATACGCGCCGAGCGAGCCGAGTGCGCCGCCGATGAGCGCGAGCACGAGTGCTTCCACGATCACCGAGATCATCACGGCCGCACCTCCGAAGCCGAGGGCTTCGAGCGTGGCGATCTCGCGCGCGCGCGCCGACACCGCGGTGTACATCGTGTTGAGCGCTCCGAAGATCGCTCCGAGGCCCATGAGGCCGCAGATGATCACGGCCAGAAACGTGATCATCTTCCGCAGCGTCTCCGACTGCGCGGCGTAATACTCGGTCTCGCGCATCACGCGCACGTTCACGCGCGGGTCGCTGGTGAGCGAATCCTTGAACTGCTGAAAGCTGCCGGGCGAGGCGAGCTTCACGATCGCCGTTTGAAACGCATTGCCGCGGCGATACGCCGGCGCGAGCACGGCCGCGTCGGCCCAGAGCTCCGATTCGGCGATGCCGCCGTTCGCTTCGAAGATGCCGACGACGGTCCAGCGGTTCTGGCCGAATTTCAGTTGCGAGCCGACTTCGGTTCCGCCGAACGAGCGCTGCGCGCCGCGGCCGACGATCACCTCGTTGCGGCCCCACGCGAACATCCGCCCCTCGACGATCTTCATCTCGGGACGCACCACGAACGCTTCCTTGCGCACGCCGCGCATCGGCACGTTCGCGGGCGTGTGCGATGAGCGCTTCGGCAGATCGACGATCACGAAGAGCTCCGGGGAGACGAGCGGTTTGTCGCCGCTCTTCGCGATTCCTGGCGCGGTCGCGATGACATTGATGTCGTCGCCGAGGAGGACGCTGCTCATCTCGCTGTCCGCGCCGCCGCGGAGGACGAGGGCCGTGTCGGGCGAGCCGTTCACGACCATCACTTTCCTGAAGCCTTCGCTGATCGAGAGGATGCCGACGAGCACCGCCACGACGCCGGCGATGCCGAAGATCGCGGCGGCAGCCGAGCCGAGGCGCGCGGGGAGCGTGCGGATGTTGAAGGCGATGAGTGCCGCGAGTTGCGCGAAAAATCGCATGGTTACTCTCTCCTGAGCGCGTCGACCGCGTTGAGCCGCATGGCCTGAATGGCGGGAAGCGCGCCGGTGATGATGCCGAGGAGCACGACCAGCACGATGCCGCTGACGAGATCACTCTTCGGGAAGAAGAACACCGGCAGTGCGCCGCCGGTCGGATCGCCTTTGCCCACCGCCAGCGCGCCCAGCGTGAGGCCGAGCGCGCCGCCGACGCCGGCGATGAGCAGCGACTCGATGAGCACGAACGACAACACCTGCGCGTCCGTGAAACCGATCGCCTTCATCACGCCGAGTTCATTGATGCGCTCGCGCACTGCCTGCGCCATCGTGTTGCCGGCGACGAGCAGAATGGTGAAGAAGACCGCGGTCAGGATGGCCATCGTGATCGCGCCGATGTTGCCCATCTGCTCGGCGAATCCTTTGACGAACGCCTTCTCCGTCTCCGTCTTCGTTTCGTTCGGCGAGTTCTCGAATTTCGCGTCGATCGCCTTCACGATCTGCTCGGCGCGTTGCGGATCCTTGATCCGGATGTAATACCACCCGGTGTTTCCTTTGCCCCAGTAACGGTTTTCGTCGAGGTAGTCGTGGCGGAAAAAGAAGCCGGTCGTGTCGGTCTCTTTGGTCGCGCCGTCGTAGATGCCGACCAGATCGAAAGTCCAGGTGTTGCCCTGCTTCGGACGGAGGAACGTGGCCTCGATTGGAATGCGATCGCCCACCTTCCAGTGATAGCGCTCCGCGATCGTGCGGCCTGCAATGGCGCCGGTGCGCGTTTTCAGCCACGCCTCTTTCTGATCGGCGGGAAGGATGAACTCCGGATACGTCTGCAGGAACTCGCTCGGTACCACGGCAATCTGCGCAAACGCGTTCGGCTTCTCCAGGTAGACGCCGCCGAACCAGGACGCCTGCGTCGCGTCGGCCACCCCGTCGACCTGTTCGATCTGCGCCTCGTAGCTTTGCGGCAGCGGCTGAATGAGCGAGATGCGATGCCGCACGATGAGGCGATTCGCGCCCGCGACGCTCACACCCATCTCGAACGCTTTGCGAATGGCGGCGAGATAGGCGAAGAGCACGAACGCGATCAGGATCGAGCCGATCGTCAGCAGCGTGCGCAGCTTGTGGCGCTTGAAGTTCGAGAAAACGAGCAGCGCGTATTTCATGCGGCCATCTCGTTCGAGAGTTGTCCGTCCACCATGTGCAGGCGGCGCGATGCGCGGTCCGCGGCGTGCGGATCGTGCGTCACCATGATTACCGTCTTCTGATGGTCGCGATTGAGCGCCTGCAGCAGATCGAGAATGCCGTCGCCGGTCTTGCGATCGAGGTCGCCCGTCGGCTCGTCGGCGAGGATGAGCGTGGGGTCGGTGACGATCGCGCGGGCGATGCCGACGCGCTGCTGTTCACCGCCGGAAAGCGTACGCGGCGTGTGTTTCGCGCGATGGGCGAGGCCGACGATCTCGAGTGCCGTGGCGACGTGGCGTTTGCGTTCCGCGCTCGAAAGATTCGTGAGCAGCAGAGGCAACTCCACATTGCGCGCCGCTGTCAAAACCGGCAACAGGTTGTAGAACTGGAACACGAACCCGACATGCCGCGCGCGCCAGTTCGCAAGCTCGCGCCGCGACAGGCTGTCGATGCGCTGCCCCGCGATTTCGAGGACCCCCGTGGTGGGGCGGTCGAGGCCTGCGAGGAGATTGAGGAGCGTCGATTTCCCAGACCCCGACGGTCCCATCAAAGCCAGAAACTCCCCCTCGGCAATCTCGAGGCTGAGGTTACTGAGCACACGAATATCTTCCGACCCGCGCCGAAAGACTTTTTGAACGTTGGAGAGGTGGACGAGGCTGGACATGGTTTGAATTGCTCCCTTCGGTCGCATGGGTTGTCCGTTGTCCGTTCAGGGCACGTTGCGGTCAGACCCGCGGACAACGGATAACGGACAACGGATAACGGACAACTACTTCGCTACTTTCACCCGATCCCCATCCTTCAACTTCTCCGGCGGATCGACGATCACGTTTTCTCCGCCGCGCACGCCGGAGGCGAGACGCGAGTTGTCTCCCTCGGTGCTCACCACTTTCACCGCGCGGCGTTCGGCTTTGCCGTCGGTGACGAGGAAGACGATGTCCTGTTCGCCGTCGCGGCGGACGGCGCTCTTCGGCACTTCGATCTGTGTGGTCTGCGCGGCGCCCGGTTGTTCGTCGCTGACGAACGAGACTTTCACGCCCATGTCCGGCAGCACGCGCGCGTCGCGTTGATCGAAGGCGATGCGCACTTTCACGGTTGCTTTCTGACGATCGGCGGTCGGCACGGCGGTGATCACGTGCGCGGGGATGCGCCAGTCGGGATACGCATCGAGCACCGCTTCGACGCGCTGGTTCGGATGCACGCGATTGATGTAGGCCTCATTGACGTCGACTTCGATCTCGAGCGAGTTCATGTCGACGATCGTGCAGATGCCGGTGCGTGTGAAGCCGCCGCCCGCGGAAACGGGGGAGATCATCTCGCCCGGCTTGGCGTCCTTCGAGACGACGATACCGTCGAACGGCGCGCGAATGATGGTGTCTTCGAGCGTCTGCTGCTGGATGTCGATCTGACGGCGCGCGGATGCGAGTTGATCGCTCTGCGCCGCGAGTCGCGCGCGTGCCGCATCGAGCTGTGCGCGTGCGCGATCGAGATCGGCGCGGCTGGAGATCTGGCTGCTGGCCAGTTTCTCTGCACGCTCGTAATCGAGCTGCGCCTCGCGAATGCGCACGCGTGTCTCTTCGAGGGCGCTCGCGGCGGCAGCTGCTTCCGCTCGCGACAGTGCGACGCCGCGCGTTGCGTACGACTCGTCGAGACGGGCGAGCTCCTGTCCCGCCTTCACCTGCATCCCTTCTTCGACATGCACCTCGATCACCTTGCCGGTGACCTTCGAAGAGACGGTGGCGCGGCGGCGTGCGGTGACGTAGCCGCTGGCGTTGAGAATCGCGCCGCCGGAAGTGGCGCCGGAGGTGATCGCGCGCGCCGGTGCGACTTTGACTTCGGTGGCACCGGTGCGCGTGACGAGCAGCACGCCGATCAGCGCGGCGACGACGATCGCGGCGACGATGAAAACGACAGGCGAACGGCGGCGCGTTTCCACTGCCGGCCGGTGAATGCGCAGGCTATCGAGACTTGCTTTATCGACCATTGGACGGGCGCCATTATCGGCGAGCTTCCATCCCGCTGGCGAGTTACGTTTGTCATGGCGCGGTGGTGACGGCAGTTGTGAAATCTTGTGACAAACGGCGGAGGGCACCACGAGCCGTGCGAACATCACGAAAACAAGTAGCGAGTAGCGAGTTGGCAGAAGACGTGGCGAGTAGCGAGTAGCGAGTTGCCAGAGCCTTTCCGCCCAGGCGACAACGCCCTGGCAACTCGCCACGCGCCACTCGCCACTTACACGCAACTCGCCACACGCCACTCGCCACTTACACGCCACTCGCCACTTCCAATATGCGCCGCTCGATCTTCTGGCTCCTCCCGGCCGTCCTCGTGCCGCTTGCAGCTCTGCTCGTGCTGCAGATCGAGTTTCTCCGCTCGCTCGAACAGAAGACCGTTTCGGCCGAGCGCAACTGGCTGCGCAATTCACTCGACCTGGTCGCAAACGAGATCGAGACGCGCTACCGCACGACCGCCGCGAAGGCGCTGTCGTTCGAGGACGCGCAGCTCGCAAATCTCCATGACGTAGAGAGCGTTCCGCAGTTCGGAGCGCATCCGGTTCCCGGCGCGCGGACGTATTTTGCGATGCGCTTCGACGAGCAATACGTGCAGACGCGCTTCTACGACTCGCGCGGAATGCCGAAGATGCCCACCGAAAGCGAGAGCGAGGCGGTGAAGATGGCCACCGTTTCGTGGCATGTCGCGCATCGCTGGCAGCGCGTCGCTCAACCGGCATTGCACGTCGACGAACGCGACGCCCGCAATCGCATCATCCTCCGCCCCGTCGTCGATGCCTCGTGGCGCGTGGTCGGCGTCGCGGGCGTGGTGCTCGATCCGATGCTCGCCAAACGTGCGATGACGGACGTTGGCCAGAGCGTGCTGCGGCAGCGCAATCACCGCACGACCGTGAACGTACTCGTTGCGAAGCAGTTCCCGCGCACGCGCAGCGACGGCGACTACATCACCTCCTCGCTCGCATTCGTCTTCACCGACTGGCGCGCCGGCGTGCGCGATCGCTGTGCAAGCCCCGAAAGCATCGCCGCACTGCAGTTCCGCCACAACGTCATGTGGACCGGCGGCGCGTTCGTCGTGCTGTTAGGCGCAATCGGGCTGGCGATGGGCGCGGTCGCGCGGCAGATGCACCTCTCGCAGATGAAGAGCGACTTCGTCTCCAACGTCTCGCATGAGCTGCGCACGCCGCTCTCTTCCATTCGCGTCTTCGGCGAGTACATGCGTCTGGGCCGGGTGGAGAAGCCGGAGAAGATCCGCCAGTACGGCGAGTACATCGAGACCGAAAGCCGCCGTCTCACACAGCTCATCAACAACATTCTCGATTTCTCGAAAATCGAATCCGCGGAGAAGAAATACCGCTTCGCCGAAGCCGACATCGTGGAGCTGGTCGAGCAAACCGTCGCCGCATTCGAGATGCCGCTGCGCGATCGCGGCGTGACCATCGACCTTCACGCGGACACCACCCCGCCATTGCGCATCGATAAAGACGCCCTCGGGCAGGTGCTCGTGAATCTGCTCGACAACGCGGTGAAGTATTCGAACGGCACCGCGCGCATCGACGTCCGCATCACCACCGCGATTGACGAAGTGCGCATCGCCATCGCCGATCGCGGCATCGGCATTCCGCCGTCCGAGCAGAAGAAGATCTTCGAAAAGTTCTATCGCGTCGGCAGCCCCCTCGTGCACGACGTCAAAGGCAGTGGCCTCGGCCTCTCGATCGTGCAGCACGTCGTGCGCGCGCACGGCGGCCGCGTCGAAGTCACGAGCACGCCGGGCGAGGGGAGCACGTTCACGCTCATCCTGCCGCGCACCGAAACCGAAACCGTACGCCTGACGGAGACTGAATTCGCATGACCACCCGCATCCTGATCGTGGAAGACGACCCCGCCATGTCCCTCGCCCTGCGCGACGGCTTCGAGTTCGAAAAGTACGACGTGGAAATGGCCGCGGACGGCGAGGAAGGCCTGCGCCTGGCGCAACGCGACGCGCACGACCTCATGATCCTCGACGTCATGCTGCCGAAAAAAAGCGGCCTCGATGTCTGCCGCGAGCTGCGGAACAACGGGAGCACGACACCCATCATCATGCTCACCGCCCGCGGCCAGGAGATCGACAAAATCGTCGGCCTCAAACTCGGCGCCGACGATTACGTGACCAAGCCGTTCAGCTTCATGGAACTGCTCGCAAGAGTCGAAGCGATCCTGCGCCGCGTGCATCGCGTGTCGTCGGAGGACGCGTATGCATTCAGCGATGTGATGCTCGACTTCCGCACCTTTCAGGCAACCAAAGCCGGCGCCTCGCTCGACCTCACCCCCCGCGAGTTCCGCATCCTCCGCTACTTCATCGACCACGCGGAGGAAGTGGTGAGCCGCGAAGCTCTCCTCAATCACGTCTGGGGCTACGACAGCAGTGCCTTCACCCGCACGGTGGACACGCACATGGCGCGGCTGCGGCAGAAGATCGAGGCCACGCCGAGCGAGCCGCGCCACCTGCTCACCGTGCACCGCGTGGGATACAAGTTCGTGCCGTAGACGCGACGACCGAGGGCGCCTCCGGCGGGCCGGCACGGCCGGCAGCGCTGGTTGGCCAAGCCCGTACGCACGCTGTACTCGATGGCCGCGGTCAGTTCGCACAGCGTGAGTAACGGCTTGGCCAACCAGCGCTGCCGGCCGCGCCGGCCCGCCGGAGGCGCCCCGGGTCATCCTCAACGGAAGTCGCGCAGCAGCACGATGTCGCTCACGGCCGACCCGCGCGAAGAGGCGATCCACTTTCCGTCCGGTGATGGCGCAAAGTTCCAGATCGACCGATCCTTGAAGTGCGTGAGCGGGCGCGGCTCGCCACCTTCGAGCGGCTGCAGCCAGACGTTCGAGACATTTCCCACGGTCTTGACGAACAGCAGCGCGCTCGCGTCGGCCGACCACCGGATGAAACCGCGCACCCCATGCCAGTCGAAGAGGCGCGGCTGTCCGCCGGCAGCGGGAATCACTGCCGCGCGCCACCCGGTGCGCTCGCTGTAGAGCGTGAAGGCGACGAAGCGGCCGTCGGGCGAGATCACCGGCACTTCCGCCGCGTCCCCCTCGAAAATCACCTCCGGCTCTCCACCATCGATGGAGATGCGCTCGATGCGAGAGGGCGCTACGTGCGCGTTGACGTAGTAAACCCAATGCCCGTCCGGCGTGAGCGCCGGACTGAATTCGCTCTTGCCGTGCGTGAGCTGCACGACGTTCGAGCCGTCGGCATTCATGCGCCAGATGTTCGCCTCGCCGTTGCGGCCGGAGCTGAAGACGATCGAGCGGCCGTCGGCGGTCATGCGCGCGTTGGTGTTCCATTCCGTGCTGTCGCGCGTCAACTGACGAACGTCGCTGCCGTCGCGATTGCACGTGTAGATCTCCGACTCGCCGCTGCGGCTCGACGCGAACAGAACGCGCCCGTCAGGCGTCCACGACAGCCCGTAGTAGCCGTCCAGCGATCGCGCGCCGTGGGTGATCTGTTGCGCCGCCTCGCTCCCATCGGCGGGGCTCACCCAAAGCTCGTGGAAGGCGAGTTGCTGCTCGACCGCGATCGTGCGTGAGTCCGCCGAGACTCTCAGCTTGTTGTAGTCATTGAGGTCATTCGTCAGGCGTCGCGCCTCGCCTGAGGGTTGTTCCACGAGCCAGACCTGATATGGCTCCCGCTGCTGCCTGCGTCCGACCACCACG